>JAZQAA010000076.1:0-6510 GCA_045544975.1 Oscillospiraceae bacterium
ACTTATCGTGAAGCAGACCAGCTGACACATCGTGATGTGCTTGGAAGTATCATGGCACAGCAGGTGCAGCGGGATACTGTCGGGGATATCATTGTCAATCCCGGCAAAATCCAATGCTTTCTGACACCGGCCGCAGCAGCAGTCTGTTTGCAGATGCGGAAAATCGGAAGGGTTGGTGTACAGGTAACGGACGCCCTGCCCTTTTCTTCCGATTATGTACAGGAAACAAAGGAAATTTCAGGAACTGTCGCATCTCCCCGGCTTGATGCTGTCCTGCGGACGGCGCTCAATACTGGCCGCGGTGCTTGCGCAGAATACATTCGTTCCGGTTTGGTGGCGCTGAACTACTGTCAGGTACAGGATATTTCCTGCATCGTGGCAGAAGGTGATGTGTTTTCTGTGAGAGGGCATGGAAAATTCCGTGTCAGTGAACTCAGCGGCCCCACCAAAAAGGGACGACTGCATATTACAATCGAGAAGTTTTTATAATGTTTAGAAGAGGTGAAGATACGATGATGACTGCAAAAGACATCAGAGAAAAGCGATTTGAAAAGGCTGCCTGGGGTTACCGCCCTGAGGATATTGATGAATTCCTCGGCCAGCTTGAGGCAACCTTCCAGCAGATTGACAACGAGCGCGAGGACAGCAATCACAAGATGCAGATTCTGGCTGACAAGGTGCGCGAGTACATGAAGGATGAGGAAGCGCTCAAGGATGCCCTGCTTGGTGCGCAGAAGGAAGGCCATCGTGTGATTGCAGAGGCAAATGAGAAGGCTGCTCAGATCATGGAAAAGGCAAAGGAAGAGGCAGCAGTTCTTCTGGATGAGGCTACTCGTCAGCATGAGATTGCAATGGAGAAGAACCGTGCAGAGATCGCCAAGGAGCAGGAAGCCCTGGTGCAGGCAAGAAAGATGGTTGCCGATTTCAAGCGCAGCCTGTTTGATATGTACAAGAGCCATCTGGAAATGATCTCCGCAATGCCCGAGGCTGATAATACAGACTTTGGTACAGCGGAAGCTGCTGCAGAAGCTCCGGCAGAGGAAGCTCCTGAGGAAGTACCTGCGGATGAGGCAAAGCCCGATCCGTTTGCAACCTCCCAGTTTTCTACCAGAGTGATCCGCGGCGCATATGAATCCAGATTCAGCGATCTTCAGTTCGGCGAAAATAACAGCCAGAACCCTGAAACTCCTGCTGAGGCATAACAGCAATTTTTTACAGAGAGAAAGGAACCACTATTATGGCACAGGATTACAAGAACAGCTTGAATATGCCGAATACGGATTTCCCCATGAGAGGCAATCTTCCTAAGCGTGAGCCGGAGACCCTGGAAAAATGGGAAAATGACCGTCTTTACTACAAGATGATGGAAAAGAATGAGGGCAAGCCCACATTCATTCTCCATGATGGACCTCCCTATGCAAACGGCAATATTCATCTGGGTACAGCGCTCAACAAGACTCTGAAGGATTTCATTGTCAAGTATAAGAATATGAACGGCTTCTATGCACCGTATGTTCCCGGTTGGGATACACATGGTCTGCCGATCGAGCTGAAGGCAATGAAGGCAATTGGTGTGGAGAACGGTGCGATTTCCCCTGTTGAACTCAGAAAGCACTGCAAGGAGTTTGCAATGTCCCATGTTGCAAATCAGATGAAGCAGTTCAAGCGTCTGGGAACCCTGGGCGATTATGACGATCCCTATCTGACTCTCAAGCCCGAGTATGAGGCTCGTCAGGTAGAAGTGTTCGGTAAAATGGCGAAGGAAGGCTATATGTACAAGGGCCTTAAGCCTGTGTACTGGTGCCCCGACTGCAACACTGCTCTTGCAGAAGCAGAGATCGAATATGAGAATGATCCGTGCCATTCTATCTATGTGAAGTTCCGCGTCACCGACGATAAGGGAATGTTCACAAAGATGGGACTCGACCTGAACAATGTGTATTTTGTCATCTGGACAACGACTACATGGACCATCCCCGGCAATCTGGCAATCTGCCTCGGACCGGAGTATAACTACACACTTGTTAAGGTTGGTAATGAATACTATGTCATGGCGGATGAACTCGTCAAGACGACTATGGAAACTGCAGGCATCACTGAGTATACCACCGATGGCATCTTCACCGGCGCAGAGCTGGAAGGCATGAAGACTGCACATCCGCTTTATGACAGACCGTCCCCGATTATTGTCGGTGATCATGTCACACTTGAGAGCGGTACCGGCTGCGTACATACCGCTCCCGGTTATGGTGTGGAGGACTTTGAAGTCTGCAAGAATTACGATGATATCGGCATTTTGGTTTGCGTTGACTCCAAGGGTCGTCAGACCGAGGAAGCAGGCGAGTTTGCTGGTATGGATACCGATACTGCCAATAAGGCAATTGCGGCAAAGCTTGAGGAGCTTGGTGCTCTGCTGGCAATCCAGAAGATTGTCCATCAGTATCCGCATTGCTGGAGATGCCACCAGCCCATCATTTATCGTGCAACAGAGCAGTGGTTCTGTTCTGTAAAGGGCTTCAAGGATCAGGCAATCAAGGCAATTGAAGATGTACAGTGGATTCCGGAATGGGGCGAGGAGCGCATCAAGGGTATGGTGCGTGACCGCAGTGACTGGTGCATTTCCCGCCAGAGAACCTGGGGCGTTCCGATTCCGATCGTATACTGCAAGGACTGCAAGAAGCCCATCGTAACGGATGAGACCATTGCAAGCATTGCAGATGTATTCCGTGCAGAAGGCGCTGACGCATGGTGGAGCAAGGATACAGCTGAGCTGGTTCCTGCTGATACTAAGTGCGAGTGTGGCTGCAAGGAGTTCACTAAGGAATATGATATCATGGATGTATGGTTCGACAGCGGTGTTTCTCATACTGCTGTGATGGACAATTATGACTGCCTGAGCTGGCCGGCTGATCTTTATCTTGAGGGTGCCGATCAGTATAGAGGCTGGTTCCAGTCCTCCCTGCTGACATCCGTTGTTTATAAGGGTACTGCTCCTTATGAACCCGTCTGCACCCACGGCTGGGTTGTTGACGGTAAGGGTCAGAAGATGTCCAAGTCCCTCGGTAATGGTATTGAGCCCGGCGAGATCATTGACCAGTACGGTGCAGATATTCTCCGTCTGTGGGTGGCATCCTCCGACTACCATTCCGATATCAGAATCTCCAAGGAAATCCTGACTCAGCTTTCTGATGCTTATAAGAAGATCAGAAATACTGCAAGATATATCCTCGGTAACTTCAGTGATAGTGAAACTGTGTTCGATCCCGATCAGAATGCTGTTGCACTGGAAAATCTGGAGGAAATCGACAAGTGGATTCTCATGCGTCTCGATGCCCTGACTGATAAGGTGAAGGCTGGCTACGATGCATATGACTTCCATATTGTTTTCCATGCAATCCATAACTTCTGCGTTGTGGATCTGTCCAGCTTCTATCTGGATATCATTAAGGATCGTCTGTATTGCGAGAAGATGGAGTCCGTGACGCGCCGCGCTGCACAGACAACCATGTACCGTATTCTCGATACCATCGTAAGACTTGTAGCTCCGATCCTCAGCTATACTGCTGAAGAAATCTGGCGCTTCATGCCGCATTCTGCACAGGATGACACACAGAGTGTATTCCTTAACGAAATCCTGCCCAAGACCGGTCTGACTGCAGATGATGCGTTCAATGCGAAGTGGGATAACATCTACGCAATCCGTGAGGCTGTCAATAAGAAGCTCGAAGAGAAGCGTAACGAAAAGGTGATTGGTAAGTCCCTCGAGGCAAAGGTAGTGATCACCTGCAAGGATGCACAGACAACTGAGCAGTTTACTGCAATGGCAGCTGAACTCAAGGATGTTCTGATTGTTTCCGCAGTTGAGGTGGTTCAGGGTGAAACTGACGGCGAAGCTGTGAATTACACCATTGAAAAGGCAGCTGGTGATAAGTGCGAACGCTGCTGGTGCTATTCTGAAACTGTTGGTACCATTGACGCACATCCGACACTTTGCGCTCGCTGCGCAGGTGCAGTAGAATAAAAGTTAACGGCTTGCCGTCCGTAAAGGGCGGCAAGCTGATTTTTCAGTTATCATATGACAGGAGGGAATGCCTTGCTGATACTTGCAGCAATTGTCATTGCAGCTCTGGTTGGAATTGACCAGTGGATCAAGTTCTGGGTTGTGGAGCACATCAAGCCAGTGGGGGAGACGGGCTTCATTCAGATTGGTGATCTCGATATTATGCACCTGCATTATATCGAGAATATGGGGTCCGCTTTTGGAAGTCTTTCCGGAAAACGCGCATTCCTCCTCACAGTGACAATTATCGGCGCAGCGGTGTGCAGTTACATCTTGTTCCGCTATGGAAAGCGCAGTCAGCTGCTTCTCTGGTCGCTGGTGCTTGTGATCGGCGGTGCACTTGGCAATATGATTGACCGTATCTTCCGTCCGCAGGGTGCCGTGGTGGATTACCTTGATGTGCAGCTCTTTGATTTTGCTGTGTTCAATTTTGCAGACTGCTGTGTCTGCATTGGCACCGCTCTGCTCTTTGTTTATATTCTGTTTTTCATGGATCGGGAGAAAACTGATCCATGCAAAGAAGCAGTAGTGCCCGAAGAGGAGGCAGTCCATGACGAAGCATGAACTGATCTTCCCTAAGGAGGCAGCAGGACAGCGGCTGGATAAGTGGATCGCGACGCTCGATATTGGCTTGACCAGATGCGGTGTACAGGGGCTGATTGCCAGCGAAAATGTACTTGTAGAGGGAAAGCCGGTTCCCAAAAATGTCCGTCCTGTGCCCGGACAACATATTGAAGTAAATGTTCCTCCGCCGGAGGAGGTTGCGGTGGTTCCGCAGGATATTCCCCTTGATATCCTCTACGAAGATCAGGATTTGCTGATTGTCAATAAGCCTAAGGGGATGGTTGTCCATCCGGCAGTTGGAAATTATGATGAAACTTTGGTCAATGCGTTGATGTTCCATTGCAAGGACAGCCTTTCCGGTATCAATGGTGTTATCCGTCCCGGAATTGTGCATCGCATTGACAAGAATACAAGCGGACTGCTCATCGTTGCAAAGAATGACCATTCCCATCAGAAGCTTGCAGAGCAAATCAAAGCCCATAGCTTTACAAGGGAATACGAAGCAATTGCAGTGGGTGCGTTCCGCGATTTGTCCGGAACGATTGATGCGCCTATTGGCAGAAGCACTGTTGACCGGAAAAAGATGTGTGTAACAGAGAAAAATTCCAAGAATGCTGTAACGCATTACGAAGTTCTGCGGCAGTTTGGCGGCTTTGCGCATCTGCGGCTGCGTCTGGAAACCGGAAGAACGCACCAGATTCGTGTGCATCTGTCCTACATCGGACATCCGATTTATGGAGATAATGTCTATGGCAAGGCAGTCAAGGGCGTTCAGGGTCAATGTCTCCATGCAAGGAAAATTGGCTTTGTTCATCCGTCCACAGGTGAATACATGGAATTTGTGAGTGACTTGCCGGATTACTTCCAGAAAATTTTAGATAGGATGGAGAAAATGTAATATGTTTGTACATCCGAAGCAAATTTGTATTGTATCCGATCTTGACGGAACGCTGCTGCCGCCGGATAAAGTGCCGCTTCCGTGCGATCTTGAGGCGATCCGTCGGTTTGAAGCGGCGGGAGGCACATTCTCCATTGCAACAGGAAGAACGATTCAGGCTGCGATTCGCTACCAGAAGGAGCTTGGACTGAAAAGCCCGATGATCGTCTATAATGGTGCAGCAATTTATGATTCTGAACACGATGAGGTTCTGTTTTCTGAATCACTTCCGGATTTTGCTGTGGAGCTTACGCGAACGATTATGGAAGCACATCCCCATGTAGGTGTGGAAGTGCTCCGGGCTGAAAATGCCTATGTCATCCGCAATACAGAGTACGAAAAGAAGCATATTGCATTATGCGGTGTGGAACCCTGTTATTGTACACTGGATGAAGTACCGAAAGGGGACTGGCTGAAGGTGCTGTTTGCGATGGCACCGGATGAAATTCCGCCGTTTGTTGAAGACATTCAGCAACGAGGAATCGAAGGTGTGGACTTTATCCAGTCAGCAGACATCTTTTATGAGATGCTTCCGCCCGGTGTAACAAAGGGGAGTGCACTGCAGGCATATCATCGTCTCCCAGGGATGGAGAATGCGTTTTTTGTTGCCGTAGGCGATTACGACAATGATATTGCCATGCTCCGCGCAGCGGATTTCAGTGCAGCACCTGCCAATGCTGTTCCAGAAGCGAAGGCAGCAGCTGATCACATCCTCACTAGAACCTGTGAGCAGGGTGCGATGGAGGAGCTTATCCATTACCTGCTTTCGAAAAGCTAACATTAGACTGCCACTTCTTGTCAGTCTGAAAAATATCATGGAGGTAAACTCATGGACGAAACAATTAAAAAGCAACTGCAAGCAACTGCTTGCAATGTCAGAATGGGAATTCTGACCGGCACCTACCACGCCAAGTCCGGTCATCCGGGCGGATCACTTTCTGCAGCAGAT
>JAZQAA010000077.1:0-1709 GCA_045544975.1 Oscillospiraceae bacterium
ACCATAAAACCGGAAAACAGGTGATGAAGAAAAATCCATTTAACGGAAAGCAGTTCGATGCCATGTTTGCGGCAAGACTGATTCTTGCACGTTTGCTTGATGTTGCGATTATCAATCTGTGTCTGAATACGGCACTGAATATGTACTATGGTTTCATTCCTAAGGAAGCATTCCATCTTGCTGTTGCGGGCAGACTGATCAAGAATCTTGTGGAGCTTGCGGCGGATATTCCGCTTCTGCTGATTCTGATGCCGGCGTGCCTGATGATCTATCGCCGTGCAACCGGAAATGTCCGTGCAGCGTAAAGCGTAATTGTATGAATCCATAAAATAATGCTTGCTTTTTTATGCACTTTGTTGTATAATAAAAGTAAGCATTTTTTATTTTAGGAAAGGAAGGATTCTGATGATTTCAGTAGGATTTATCGGTGCTGGCAATATGGGATTTGCCATTATGAAGGGGATTGCCCAGAGCGAACTCGGCACATCCGGATCCACCAAGCTGTTTGCTTATGATCCCAATGCTGATCAGGTTGAACGCCTTACACAATATGGAGTGACCGCTTGCAGGAGTGAGCAGGAAATCATGGAGAAGTGCAAGTATGTTTTCCTCGCAGTGAAGCCCCAAATTATTGAGGGTGTCCTCGAAACAATTGCACCGGCTGCAACGGAAGATACAGTGTTCGTCTCCATCGCGGCTGGTATCACGGACGAATTCATCGCTAAGAAAACCATTCCGGATGCAAAGGTTGTGCTCGTTATGCCGAATACCCCTCTTCTGCTCGGAGAAGGCGCTTCTGCGCTGTCGCGCAATGAGAAGGTTTCCGATGAGGAATTTGCGGTTGTTCTCAATATCTTCGAGGTCTGCGGAAAAGCAGCTGTCATCCCGAAGGACAAGATGAAGGAGATTATCGCCGTCAACGGCTCAAGCCCTGCTTTCATTTATCTCTTTGCAAAGGGCTTTATCGACTATGCTGTATCCGAAGGAATTGATGCGGAGGTTGCAAAGACCCTCTTCGCCCAGAGTCTCATTGGTTCCGCGAAAATGATCACGGATTCGGGTTACTCTATTGAAGAACTGATTCGTATGGTTTCTTCTCCGGGCGGAACGACTCTCGCAGGTCTTGATCGTCTCTATGAAGGAAAGCTCGAAGGCGTTGTGGGCGACGCTTGTACGGCTTGTACCAAACGAGCTTATGAGCTGTCAAAGTAAGTTGTTCTAATTGCCTGCCGCTGCACATAGCCTGTACAAAAGGAGATGATGTGCAGTGCGGCATGATCAAAATAAGGCGCAGCTATGTTCAGCAGGGAATTCCATCATGATGTTTCTTGCAGTTGTGCTTGCGGGAACCATGATCGGCAGTATTCTTTGCGTGCAGTATGCAGGGTGGGGACTGTGGACAATGCCCGTGTTCCAACAGGGAATGGCGTTGTCGGAGAGTGCTTTTCGGGAATCTCTTTGGAAAATTCTCCTGATTCCGCTCGGATGGCTCATGCTGTATGGTATGGCAGGTCTCTCCGTTCTGGGGATGCCCGCTGTTATTGCGATGCTCCTGCTTCGGGGGGCTGCGCTTGGCAGCATTCTGGGACAAACCTATCTGTCGCAGGGACTCATGGGTCTGCTGACAGCGCTCGGATTTGTGATGCCATATGCGTTTGGCAGCACACTGTTGTATGCGCTTGCGGCGAGAAGTCGGATCGTAGCCATGT
>JAZQAA010000078.1:0-2449 GCA_045544975.1 Oscillospiraceae bacterium
ACCGCTTGGCCTCCGACTTTGACCTCCGGCAAGCCCTGCTCCCTCCAGAGAGAGAACTGCTCCTCAGGGTCCTCCGTTGAAAGCCATTTCATATAGAGCGTGTCAGGATCATCGGCATTGAAATTCATAAACACATTTTCTTCAAAATACGGATTCACCGAAGCACCGCTGCCGCAGAGATAGGGATAATGTGTTTCGATTTCCTGCAGATCGGCGGGCAGCGTTTCATCGAGAATCATCATATCCAGTACATTGTCGCTGTCACTCTCCGCATACAGGTACTTCCACTCCGTCATGATTTTGCGGTCCTCGAGATGATGCTCCTTGATAAAATCCGCAATCCCCGTGTTTCCGTAAGCATACTTGATTTCCAGTACGGACGAAACCGCGGAGAACACAACCGGAATCACGCAGGCTGCCGCGCCGACCAGTACACAAATTCTCCGGACAAGCTTGCTCTCAAGCTGCTCCCAGACGCGGACAAAGATGGGGGGAATCCGCAGTCCCTCCTCACGCTCCAACACAATCCAGAACACAAACAGCAGATGCAGCATAAAAATACCCGTATGATGCGGTGAAAACTGCAGGAAAATCAGCACCACTGCGAACAGCACATAGGGCACGAAATACAGCAGCAGCACCTTATTCTCACGAAGCAGCGGAATCAGCAATGCCCAGAGCACGGCACTCCCCACAAGAAGCGCCGCAATGCCGCCCGTTGTTACATACTCATTTGTATAATTGTGATAGCTGCCGAACAGGGTGTCAAAGGGGAAAACCAGAAGATTCCACAGCTTTTTGGCGTGCTCAATCAGCGGCATCTCGCCGCCGCCGTAGAAGCAGTCCTCCGCAGGCAGCAGACAGAGCAGGAAACATACCGCAAGCACCAGAATTCCTGCAAGCGTCCAGCATCGTCTGTCAGTGGGGAGTTTCTTCCACATTTTGTGTTTCCGGTATTCCTCAAAGATCTCCCACACCCATACAAGACACAGCGCACCTGCCACAACAATACCGTACGCAGAGGTCGCGCACAGAAGCGCAAGTGCCAGAATGTACCGCAGGGGCTTTTGATTCCTGCCGGAATACGCCATCGCCGCAAGCAGAAACGCCAGCATCATCATGCTGTAGGGACGGCTGATCACGCCGTACTGGTAGAAAAAGAAATAGCTGAAGGGAATCAGGCAGCGCAGGAATTTCGGAAACGGCGATCGCCAGAGAATCAGGCAGACTGACGCTGTGCAAAACGCAAGATTCAAAAGAAACATGGTCATCTCATACGGCGCGCCGAGCTTTGCAAATGGCACGAGCAGCAGATGCCAGAGCTGGGGATGTCCCTCGTAATGCGGAATTTCAAAGAGAATTTCCCGCAGCGACGCGCATCTTGCAATCTGCCATGCCTGCGCTTCGTCAAACCACAGCTCGTGAAAACAGAACACCGCCGACACACCGGCTATGTACAATAGTAAAACAAGGATTTCCGCTATGCCGTGTGTGTTTGTCAGGCAAAAGCGTTTGAGCTTTTCAACCATACATCCTCCCAAAAGAAACAGCGAAAGCCTCCCCAATGCGGGAAGGCTTTTGCATTGTAGTTAAGTTTTGATTACTTAGCGTCGGACAGTACGAAGCCGCTGTAGGTATCTACAGTAGAACCTGTCGGATAACCGCCGTTGTATGTGCCATCAGATGCCCAAGCAGCAGTAACTGCGCCGCCCTCAACCAAGTACTCGAAATCATACTTAGTATCTGTTACGCTGTCGAAGAAGTTAACAATCTTAGCATCCAGATCAGCTGCATCACCATATGCATGAGGACCGTCATAGTCAGACAGCTTCTTACCCTCGGAGTCCAGCTCTACCAGAGAGGTAGCAACTGCATCGTACAGGGACTTAGCGTTGGAGTTCATAGCGGAAACCTTGGACTTCTTAACATAACCCAGCATGGAGGGTACGAGGATAGCTGCCAGTACGCCGATGATAGCGATTACAACGATCAGCTCAACGAGTGTAAAACCTTTAACCTTGTTTGTTTTCATAGTGAAAACCTCCTTATAAATAATGTTTTGTTGTCGGAATGGTTTTCCATTCCATCGTATTGGAAGCACTGTATCCTTTTGGATTTCGTTCCTGTGTCTTCCTTACAATGTTAGTATATCATATGTCCAAAGTTTTGTCAATACTTTTCCGTAAAAAAAACAAATTATGAACAACTTTTTACATTTCTGAACCCGAAAACGATTAAATCGGGGGGCTTTTCGTCAAATTCACCAACAAACAAGCGGTTCTCCGCGAACACACAGCGACTTTATGACAAATTTGTTCATCAGAATTGTGAATCTCAAAAAGAAAATCGGATGCTCTTTGTTCATATTGCATCCAAAACTGAAGGGCAAAAGATTCTGGGGGCTGCTTAGGCTGCCCCACCCCCTAACCCCCTCCCCAGAGGGGAGGGG
>JAZQAA010000079.1:0-2460 GCA_045544975.1 Oscillospiraceae bacterium
ACATCGAAGCCCATCGGGCAGTTGTCCATTGTCCACTTGTAAGCCTTCTCGAATTCAGCATGATCGTAGATTTCCAGATTGATGCGGCGCAGAACCTCGGACATATCCACCCATTCTGTGCGCATAC
This sequence comes from Oscillospiraceae bacterium, assembly GCA_045544975.1. GTDB lineage: Bacteria > Bacillota > Clostridia > Oscillospirales > Ruminococcaceae > UBA3855. The sequence continues at coordinate 128 of JAZQAA010000079.1, forward strand.
CCAGATAGTTCTGGAAGAAATCAGGATTGCACTGAGAACCTGCAATACCCATGGAAACGCCGCCGATGTTGACATAGGACTTGTTTCTCATCAGACCCACAGCCATTGCGCATCTTGCAAAGCGCAGGAGCTTTTCGCGCACATCCTCCGGAATGCTGGTGTCATCCCTGTCCTGAACATCCCTGCCGTAGATGGCAAATGCCGGCAGACCCTTCTGCGCATGGGCAGCCATTGCTGCAGCCAGGTACACTGCACCCGGGCGCTCTGTGCCGTTGAAGCCCCATACTGCCTTGATGGTCAGGGGATTGAGATCCATTGTCTCACTGCCGTAGCACCAGCAGGGAGTCACAGAAAGCGTAGCGCAGACATTCTGTGTGCTGAAGAATTCCTCGCACTTGTAAGCCTCTGCCACACCGCCGATGGTGGAGGGGGCGATGACACATTCCACCGGTGTGCCGTCCGGATAGCGCAGCTCGGACTCAATCAGAGCCTTTGCGGATTTTGCCATGTTCATGGTCTGGTCTTCCAGGCTCTCGCGGATGCCCAGCTGTCTGCCGTCAATGACGGGACGAATACCAATCTTCGGATACATAGTTATTCACTCTCTTTTCTGAAAATTTTTTGAAAATTATCGTAAATATACGCATTTGCAGGATTCGGCGTATATTCCTTTACAGTAATGGAATCGGCAATGATGCGTCTTGCCTGCGACAGATCCTCCATCTCGCCGGCAGCAATCAGCTGGATGGCTGCATTGCCGTAGGCAGTTGCCTCTACAGGTCCCGTCAGAACGGGAATACCGCACAGATCCGCGGTCAGCTGGCAGAGGAGCATATCTCTGACGCCGCCGCCAAGCATATAGATGCGTTCGTACTTTCTTCCGGTACAGGTTTCGATTTCCTCCATTGTACGGCGGAATTTGCACGCAAGACTCTCGTAGATACAGCGGATCACATCGGCATCGTCCTCCGGTGCAGGCTGATTGCTCTCCGAACACCAGTCGCGGATTCTCGAGGGCATATCGCCGGGATCGGAGAAGGCGGGTGCCTCCACATCAATGAAACGAAGTCCGGGATCTGCCGCCGCCGCCATCTTTTCCATCTCCGCATAGGAGTAGGTGCGTCCCTGCGCCATCAGAGTACGACGGGTTTCCTGAATCATCCACAGACCTGTGATGTTCTTGAGGAAGGTGACGGTATCGCCGTAGCCGACCTCGTTCGTCAGATTGCAGTATGCCGACTGTTCCGTGACAACGGGAGCATCCAGCTCTGTGCCGAAGAGCGCCCATGTACCGCAGCTGATGAAGAGGAAGGGAAGTGCCTCCGGACAGGGAACCGCTGCAGCAGCGCACTGTGTATCATGTCCGCAGACGGCAATCACGGGAACGGATGGAATATGCAGCTCCTTGCAGATCTCATCAGAAAGCATACCCTTGACCGCACCGGTCTCCGTCAGCGTCGGGAAAATATGCTCCGGCAGTCCGAGTGCTTCTACTGCCTTCGATGACCATCCGCCTGTAGCGTAGTCGAAAAGCTGTGTCGTTCCAGCAATGGTGCGTTCTACCGAGATATCCCCCGTCAGGAAATACGCCAGGAGATCCGGCATCATGAGAAAGCCCTGCGCATTGTCGAGCAGCTCCGGTGCGTGGAGCTTCTGCTCGAGCAGCTGGAACGCCGTGTTGATCGGCATGATCTGATTACCGGTGAGCCTATACAGCTCATCCATGGAAATGGACTTCTCTGCAACAGAAATCATGTCATCCGTACGGCTGTCACGATAGTGGAAGGGATTCGAAAGCAGATCACCGCGCTTGTCCAGCAGACCGTAATCCACGCCCCATGTGTCGATGCCGACGCTGTCAAAACCGCCGGCGGCGTGCGCTTTGCGCAGGCCGTTCTTGATCTCATGCAGCAGCCGCAGGACATCCCAGTAGAGATGACCGCCCACAGAAACCGGCTCGTTCGGGAAACGATGGATTTCCTGCAGCTTCATTTTTCCGTTTTCAAACGATGAGAGAATTGCACGGCCGCCGGAAGCGCCAAAATCAAAGGCAAGGACTCGTTTTTTCATAAGCGTCCTCCTTATGGATTGTATTTCTTATACCCCGGATGCTTGCCCGTTACCTTGTACTGGGAGCGCATACTGCAAAGTCTGTCAATATTCTCCCTCGAAATCTCCTGTGCACCGCCCAGAAGATGCGCAGTCAGGCTGATCTTGGCAAACAGCTCAAGGGTTTCCATACGATAATAAGCGGTGATCAGATCCGCACCAACGGTCAGTGCACCGTGGTTCTGCAGCAGCATCACATCATGCTCCTGCAGATAGGGCTTGAT
>JAZQAA010000080.1:0-3089 GCA_045544975.1 Oscillospiraceae bacterium
CTCTGGGGGAGGGGTTGGGGTGGGGGCAGATTTCGAAAATCCCCCTTTTCTACAAGCATGCAGGGCATCCGCCCTGCATGGTCAGCGGACAATTGATGTGAAATCATCGAGTACACAGCCAGCGGCCTTGAGCGTTTGACCGATGTGCCGCTTCATGCTGTGTTTCTTGCGGCTGGATGCTTTGGATACCACATAGCACGCCGCTCCTACAGCAGTACCAACGGTGATACCCTTGACAATGGCACCAATCTGCATGAAAATCCCTCCTTTCCACTGGGATTAGTATACCGCAGAGCGCGGAAAATACAGTTGGCAAAAGCTGCAAAATGCAGCAGAAAGGAAGCTTCTATGGCATTGCATATCGTTCTTGCACAGCCGCAGATCCCCCAGAATACAGGAAATATCTCCCGTACCTGTGCTGTGACGGGTGCCCATCTGCACCTGATTCATCCGTTCGGCTTTACGATTACGGATAAGCAGTTAAAACGGGCTGGACTGGATTACTGGGACAAGCTTGGAATTACCGAATACGAAAGCATGGAGGCATTCCTTGCGCAGCACCGGGATGACCGGATTTATTATTTTACCACAAAGGGCAGAAAACGCCACAGTGATGTGCAGTATCCGGTGAATGAGGATGTGTATCTGATGTTTGGCAGGGAAGATGCCGGACTTCCGGAGGAACTGCTCTATGCCAATCCGGAGAGCTGCCTGCGCATTCCGATGCGTCCGACACTCAGAAGTCTGAATCTGTCGAATTCCGTTGCCATTGCGGCATATGAAGTGCTGCGTCAATGGGATTATCCGGAATTGGAAGCAACGGGGAATTTGACAAGGTACGAATGGGAACCATGAGTACAAGGAGAAAGCAATGAAAAAACAGCTCATTATTCTTGGCGGCGGTGCTTCCGGTCTTGCGGCTGCTGTGACTGCTGCAGCGTGCGGTATTACCTCCGTTGCAGTACTGGAAAAAATGCAAAGAACCGGAAAGAAAATTCTTGCCACCGGCAATGGAAGATGCAATCTGAGTCATGCTCCCATTACAGCGGATGATTATTCGGGCAGTGTGGATGTATCAAGAGTTCTTGCAGAATTTGGTGACGCTGCGGATTTTTTTGCATCCCTTGGGCTTCACTGCCGTACGGATGAACAGGGGAGAATGTACCCCTATAGTATGTCCGCTGCAGCTGTGCTTGATGCACTGCGGCTTGCCTGCCTCCAGAATGGTGTGGAGGAAATCTGTGATGCTCCCGTGCAGGAGTTATTCAGGGATGGTAAGGGATGGCTGCTCCGGACGGAGAATGCGCAGTACAGAGCGGATCATGTCATTTTCGCTGCAGGCGGTTTTGCAGCGCCGAAGCTTGGCACGGACGGCAGTGCGTGGAAGCTTCTGGAATCCCTTGGGATTCCCCTGAAAGCGCCCAGCCCCATTCTCTGCCCCATTCTTTCCGATGAACGCAGACTTCGTTCCTTGAAGGGACTGCGCGTGAAGGCGCGTGCTTTACTCCTTGATGGTGAACGCTGTGTTGCACAGGAAACAGGAGAGGTGCAGTTTACACAGCAGGCGCTTTCCGGTATCTGTCTGTTCAATCTTGCAGGCAGTATTTCCCCCGATCGTCCGCAGGATTATACCATTGTACTTGACCTGCTGCCCGAGCAGGATCGTGATGCAACAGAGGGAATGCTTTATGGCTGTCAGGCAGTACGGTATTCTGCCGATGCGGAAACCATGCTGACCGGAATTCTGCAAAAGCCGCTTGCAAGGTACTTGCTGAAGGAATGCGGTATTCCTGCGGCAAAGCCCTGCTGTCAGCTTGATGGAAGGGAAATGGCTGCGATTGCAGATGCGCTGCATCAGCTTCGTTTTCCTGTGACTGGACTTGGAAGCTGGGAGCAGGCACAGGCAACTGCCGGCGGTGTAATGGGTGATGCGCTCGATGAAAATCTGCAGGTTCGCAGTTGCCCGGGACTTTATATCACCGGTGAAGCCTGCGATGTCCACGGACTCTGCGGCGGTTACCATCTGCATTGGGCATGGGCAAGCGGCTGTTATGCCGCAAGGAGAATTGCTGAAAAGGGAGGAACAGTATGATTCGTTTGCAGAATATCCGAATGCCGCTTGATTACAGTGAAGCGGATCTTCGCAAGGCAGCCGCCAGAAAGCTGCGGATTCCGCTGCAGCAGATTGAAAAGGTAAAGCTGTTCCGTCGTTCGGTCGATGCACGCAAGCGTGATGCCATTGTATTTCTGATGACACTGGATGTGCAGGTAAAGAAGGAAAAACAGGTGCTTTCTGCCATGAAGAACGCAAAGGATGTTCTTCCGGCAGAGGAAAAACGCTATCGCATTCCGATTTGTCGGAGTGTGCAGCGTCCGGTGATTGTGGGCTTCGGCCCTGCCGGAATGTTTGCTGCCTATGTACTTGCCAAGGCAGGGATGCGTCCCATTGTGCTCGAACGCGGCTGCGCAGTGGAGGAACGCGTGGAGATTGTCAGACAGTTCCGGACAGCAGGAATTCTCGATACAGAATGCAATATTCAGTTCGGTGAAGGCGGTGCCGGAACCTTTTCTGACGGCAAGCTCCATACCGGAATCAAGGATCCCCGGATCCGCTTTGTTCTGGAAACCTTCGCAGAATGCGGTGCACCGGATGAAATCCTCTGGCAGGCAAAGCCGCATATCGGAACGGATAAGCTCTGTGAAACAGTCCGTCAGCTCCGTTTACGCATCCAGAAGCTCGGCGGAGAAATTCATTTCAATGCCCGTATGACCGGCTTTGTCCAGAAGGAGGGCAAACTCTGTGCTGTTCAGTATCAGCACGGAGGAAAAACCCATGAAATTGCAACGGACTGCGCAGTACTCGCGCTTGGACACAGTGCAAGAGATACGCTCACACAGCTGCATGAAAGCGGTGTGGAGCTTGTACAGAAGCCCTTTGCAATGGGCGTCCGGATTGAGCATCTGCAGAGGGATATCAATCGTGCGCTGTATGGTAAATTTGCAGGACATCCGGCACTTGGTGCAGCGGATTATAAGCTTGCTGTGCATCTGCCGAACGGCAGAAGCCTGTATACTTTCTGTATGTGTCC
>JAZQAA010000081.1:0-3111 GCA_045544975.1 Oscillospiraceae bacterium
GGCTCACAGAACGACATGGCTACGATCCGACTTCTTCTCTGGATTTCTTTTTTATGACCACTCTGCTTTATGCAAAGGGGTAATTTTCATGGGTTAATGGTCTTTAGAGGGATTCCAGAACTGGACGCGGCACAGGACAAAAATCACACAGAGGATGGTAACACCCGTATCCGCAAACACGGAAAGCCACATATTCGCATAACCTGCAAAACCGAGAATCATAATGAGCAGTTTTACGCCAAGCGCAAAGGCAATATTGAACTTTGCTGTCCGATTGACCCGCTGTGCAATGGACAGGGAGGTCAGGATGGATCTGGGGTCGGAATTGAGAATGACAAGATCAGCCGCTTCCATTGCGGCATCCGCGCCGCTTCCCATGGCTGCACCGACATCTGCACCGGAAAGTACAGGTGCATCATTGATACCATCTCCCACAAAAAGGACGCTGCCATGCTGCTTTCGGATTTGTTCAAGATATTCAGGCTTCTGCGTGGGAAGCAGTTCTGAATGCACCTCATCAATCTGCAGCGCATCAGCAATTTCCTTTGCATTCTCCGTTCTGTCCCCTGTCAGCATCACAGTATGCAGACCAAGAGAACGAAGCACAGCAATTGTTGTTTTTGCACCGGACTTCGGAGCATCGGAAAGCACCAGAGTTCCAAGATACTCCCCGTCAGCACTGACATGAACACGGCTTCCGGCTAAGGAATCCTCCTCGATTTCAATGCCCTGCTCCGCCATCAGATACGCATTTCCGCAGGCAACGGCAGCACCTTCCACAATGCCGGTGATTCCCCTGCCTGCGATTTCGCTTACTGCATCTGCCGGAACGAAGGGAATGCCTCTCTCCTGCACATACTCCACTATACTGCGGGCAATCGGATGGGTGGAAGCATATTCGCACGCTGCACAAACTGCAAGAAGGCGTTCCGGCTGACTGCTGATCACGGATGTAACAGTGAATTTTCCTTCTGTCAGCGTACCAGTTTTATCCATCACAACGCTGCGAATACCGCTGAGTGCTTCAAGGGACATTCCATTCTTGAACAGAATGCCTTTCCGTGAGCCGGCACCGATTCCTGCAAAGAATGCCAGCGGCACACTGAGCACAAGTGCACACGGACAGCTGATCATCAGAAAGTTCAGTGCAGTATAAATCCACTTTGACCAGTCCCCTGTCACCAAGGATGGAACCACCGCTGTCACAACGGCAACAGCAACAACAAGCGGAGTATACACCCTTGCAAATCGTGTAATAAACCGGTCAATCTTCGGCTTTCTGGCAGCTGCATTCTCAACGCTATCCAGAACGCGCTGCACCATGGAATCCTGAAGGCAAGCGGATGCACGGATTTCCAAAGCGCCGTTTAGATTGATGCATCCGGACATCACAGTATCGCCGACTGCCGCGTGACGCGGAATGGATTCGCCGGTCATTGCGGAAGTATCCAGTGCACTTTCGCCCTTCTCGATCACACCGTCAACAGGGATTCTATCACCTGCACGAACAAGCAGCAGATCGCCGGGCTGAATCTTCTGAGACAGCACTTCGCAAATTTCTCCGTCCATGATCAGATTTGCCTTTTCCGGCCGGAGGTCAATGGCATCCATAATGGATTTGCGGCTTTTCTCCACGGCAATATGTTCAAACAGCTCGCCTGCGCGGAAAAATAACATAACACCGGCAGCTTCCTCCCAGCAGCCAAGAACCAACGCTCCGATTGTCGCAATACTCATCAGGAAGTTTTCGTCAAAAATGCGTCCTTTCAGAATGCTTTTGAAGGAAGAAACCAACACACCGGCACCCATCACAAGATAGGCAGCAAGTAGCAGAAGCTTTGCGAGCACATCGGCCACCGGCAGAAAATGCAGCACCATTCCTGCCGCAAACAAACCGGCACCGATGGCAAGACGGACAATTTCGTTTTTCTCGCCATCATGATGATGGGTTTCTTCCTGTCCCTTCTCGCGGAACACAACACCATCCTCAATTCCATCCGCAACAGACTGAATTTTCTCGAGGATTCCCTCCTTGCTCTCAACCACCAGATGCAAGCGCTTGGAAGGAAAATCAAGACTCACAGATGCAATCTCCGGCAATGCGGAAATTGCTCGTTCAATTTCTCCTGCGCAATGGGCACAGTCAAGATTTTCTATACAATATACTACTCTCATGGTAACACCTCTTTATCAAATTGAACATTTGAGCCACTGTTCAAATATATTATAGCACAGGTATTTCCATTTGTCAATAGTTATTTTTAAAAACACAGCGGTTTTCTTCTGAATAAGAAAACCGCTGTATGAATTAATTATTCAATTACCTGAATCCAGCCTTCGGGAGCTTCGATTCTGCCCATCTGAATACCAGTCAGTGTATCATAGAGCTTCTTAGTGATCGGTCCCATCTCCGCCATACCGCTGGGAAGGCAGATTTCCTGATCCTTACGAACGATCTTGCCAACCGGAGAGATTACCGCTGCAGTACCGCAAAGTCCGCATTCTGCGAAGTCCTTTACCTCATCGAAGTAAACCTCACGCTCCTCTACCTCAAGACCGAGGTATTCCTTGGCAACATAGACAAGAGAGCGTCTTGTAATGGACGGAAGAATACTATTGGACTTCGGTGTTACCACCTTATTATCCTTAGTAATGAACAGGAAGTTTGCACCGCCGGTTTCCTCAACCTTTGTATGTGTTGCGGAATCGAGGTACATATTCTCGTCGTATCCCTCTGCATGAGCCTGCATCAGTGCATGGAGACTCATTGCGTAGTTCAGACCAGCCTTGATATTACCAGTACCGCAGGGAGCTGCACGGTCAAAATCGCTGACACAAAGTGTCAGGGGTCTTACACCGCCCTTGAAGTAGGGACCAACAGGTGTTGCAAACAGACGGAACTGGTATTCCTCAGCAGGCTTAACACCGATAACAGAATTGCTGCCAAACATATAGGGGCGCAGATACAGGGATGCACCACTGCCATAGGGCGGAACATAAGCTGCATTCGCCTTCACTGTCTGCTTCACAGCATCAAGAAAACGCTCCTTCGGGAACGCAGGCATTTCCAGACGCTTTGCAGAAGCCTCCAGTCGTTCTGCATTGAGGTCG
>JAZQAA010000082.1:0-7424 GCA_045544975.1 Oscillospiraceae bacterium
GTGGGTATAGCGTAGCTGGTTAACGCGTCAGTTTGTGGCACTGAAGACCATCGGTTCGAATCCGATTATCCACCCCAGAAAAAATCCTGTACTGATGTACAGGATTTTTATTTTTTTCTTATGAATATCCTCCTTCATCGCAGCAATACTACTAATATTATAAAGGAGGTTGTTTTGATGTTCAAACATGAAAAAATGCTTTTTCATCCCGTTGCAGTGGAAAAACCAAATCCACAGTATGCTGCACTTCTTCAGGAACAGCTGGGCGGCGCTAATGGTGAGCTGAAAGCGGCAATGCAGTATATGTCCCAGAGCTTTCGTATCAAGGATCCTGAGATCAAGGATCTGTTTCTGGATATTGCAGCTGAAGAGCTTGGTCATATGGAAATGGTCGCACAGACGATCAATCTGCTCAATGGTCATGATGTGGATGCTGCGTCCGTTCCTGCGGGGGAGATTCAGACCCATGTGCTGATGGGGCTGAATCCCGGTCTGATCAATGCTTCAGGTTATTCTTGGACGGGGGATTATGTCAGTGTTACTGGAGATTTGTGCGCTGATCTGCTCTCGAATATTGCGTCCGAACAGAGGGCGAAGGTGGTGTATGAATACCTTTACCGTCAGATTGCAGATAAAAAGGTTCGTGAGACAATTGACTTCCTGCTGAATAGAGAAGAGGCGCATAACGCAATGTTCCGCGAAGCGTTCAATAAGGTGCAGAACAGCGGTTCCAACCGCGACTTCGGGACGACAAAGGCTGCTAAGATGTATTTCAGTATGTCCGAGCCATCGCCTTCCAATAGCACCTTCCCTCAAACGGATGTCCGTCCGCCGGCATTCAGCTGATGCAGGGATAATTGGAGAAAAATCTCTGCATCCGGTGCCATTATAAAATAGAGCCGCTTTCAATCTTGTATTGGAAGCGGTTTTTGTTCACTCCTCATATATACAGAAGGTGCAGATGTGTGATGGAGAGAGCGAAGCTCTCCTTCGCGATTGTCTGCAATAATTGACAAGTATAAAAAAATGTGTTATAATATTTAAGGCTATATTAAGGAATTCTTGCGAAAAATTGTTATGTACTGACGGGGGTGAAGCGATCATGCCGGAGTGTAAAAATGCATTAGCTGAACAAACAATCCTGAAGGAAATCTACACAATACATTCTGTTATAAGCTCTGATAGCTATGGAATCACTTATCTTGCAGAGGATGACCAGCAGCAGAAGCTTCGCATCCGGGAGTTTTTTCCCTGCTGCATGGTTTCGAGAGATGAACGGATGCAGATGCAGGCTGATACAGACATTCTGAAAATAAAGGAACAGTTTCAGAATACCGCACAAGTACTGCAAAACACCGACATCCGCCATATTCCCCGTGTGATGGATGTTTTTGAGGAAAACCAGACTTGTTATTGTGTATTTCTGTCGAATGGGGAGGTTTCCCTGCAGGAAAAGGAGATTGTTATTACCCCTGCTTATCTCCGGAGTCTTGGACTGTTATTCTGCGAAGCATATTGTGATCTTCATAAGGCATCTTTGTTCTATGGTACATTGTCTTCATCGGATGTACTGCTTGATGATTGCGGTCACCTGTATCTTGTACCTGACCGGCTTTTTGAGACTTCCCATCAGGGCATTGCATCGGCAGAAAACGATTTGCACTGTATGTCCGTGCTTATACAGAGTTATTTACAGGGATTGGGAGAGGGATATGAAGAAGTTGGCGAATCTCCTGCCCATAATGTACTTAAGAGCGTTTTATCCTATCGTTATTCCGATGCACAGCAGTTGTCGGATGCTTTGATTTGTGCAAGTGGAAGAGTGACACCGCCAGTCGTTTCCCGGTTTTCGATCCGAAAAATACTTGCAGGTTGTTTTTGTTTTCTGGTTCTGGTGATGGGGGTTCTTGCTTGTATTCGTATTGCATCCATGCCCCGTACGCTTTCGTGGTACATAGAGCATGATAAAATAGAGAGCGGCATCATATCTGTCTGGGTTCCGATTGATGAGGGTGCGGATATTGACCGGACACAGAGGATGTATCAGAGACTCACACAGGGGTTTGAAAAGAAATACCCGGGCTTTGGCGTGGAGCTTTTCCTCTTTGCCGATCATTCCTTTGATTCCGCTCTTGCCAATTATCTGACGGATGCACAAGAAAGTCCCGTTGTTTTTATGAATACAGAATGCTCCGATGTTCTGTCGCTTGCGGCAGATTTATCTACGCTGACAAGCGCACTGCAGGCTTCCTATATCTGTGATATGACTGCATTTTCCAATGTTCTTCCCCTTGGATGCAGTTTTCCTGCCGCGTATTATCATAAAACGAACCAGATTCCGGAGGGGGAGACACTGCTTTACCAGTCCATCGCGGAGAGTATTCCCCATGATGCGAGTGTTCTTTCCGTCTATACAGGGAATCAGACGGGTTCTTTTTCAGAATTTTTGACAGGAAATCTGGAATCCTGCCTTGCAAGTACTGCCTATTTGGCGCAGATAGAACAAAATGGAGAGGCTTCAGGTTCCGTTGGTGTGTATCCCGTTCTTGATGGGGAGCAGTATCCCATTATTTATGAGATGCCCTGTGTGATGAATCTGCAGGCTGAGGAGAATGCGCAGCTGATAGGAATGCTCTGGCTGCAGTATCTTCTGACAGAAGAAGCGCAAACGATCCTGTTTTCTGAAAATTACGGCGTTTTGCCGTTGCACAAGGATGTGTTAACCTATACTGCTCGCCAGCACGATGCACTCAAGCAGCTGCCCGAACTGGTTAGCGGTACAGATTCCGATTTGTCTGAATGATGGAGGTGAGAGAATGCTATGGTTTTCTGATGGGCAAAATGGACTTCCCAGAGCCATTGATCAGGTTCAGCTGCCTGCTGGAACGATGATTGATGAACGGTATCGTATTCTTGGAACATCCTCCGTCAATGGACTGGAACTTGTCTATGATGCTGAGGATATAGAGCAGCAGGAGAAGGTGCAGCTCCTTGAATTTCTCCCCCTGCAGTGGTGCAGTCGTGATGAGCATCATCATTTTGAACCGTATCATTCCGTTTCCCGCCTTGAATGGGAGACAGTGCGCATCAAGCTGATTGCCCGTAATGAGAAGTTATGCGCGATTGAGGAGGAATCTGCACTTGTGCCGTCTCTGCGGTCGTTTGAAGCCAATGGTACAGTCTGGCTGGTGCAGCGCAGCTGTCATTCCATCTGTTTATCCGATCCTTCCATCGCTCGATTGTACAAACCAAGTGAAGCAGTGCAGTTCCTTTCTCCGGTTCTGGATACGCTGGCAGGACTTCATCAGGAAGAGATTTATCATGGTAATCTTTCCATGCAGACCATTCATGTTAGTGAGAATAAGCCCTATATTACCGGATGGGGCAGCTGTATGGAATCGACAGAATGCACTGCCGATGAATGTAGTGATGTTAAGGCTGTCAGCACTGTTTTGTATCAGCTGATAACAGGTGAGTCTGAATACCGGAAGGAAACGGCTGCGTCGATTCCGGCTGCAATCCGTCATGCACTGAAAAACGGCATGGCAGGTGAGATTGAGAGCATTGAAGCTCTTTGGAATGCCCTGCATTCCAAACGAGCTGTATTTTTGCAGGCGGGGCATCGCAGTAAAGCGAATGACGGCTCTGGATGGAATTTCCTGACTCTGCGGTTTGTGATTTGTTTTACCCTGATCTGCTGTGCAATTCCGGTGTTCTGGTATTTTCTGAAGCAAAGCGTGGATCCGGTTTCCGATACTGCTTATACGCTCTCGGACGGAGAACTATGTGTGCCGGAGCTTCTCTACTTGTCACAGGAGGACGCCATTACGAAAGCGGAGGCGCTCGGCCTTCGGATCATTGTCGGTTCCAGAAGTGATAATCCTGTTGTACCGGAGGGAGCTGTTGTTACACAGAATCCGCCTGCGGGAACCATCGTTTCTCCGGGTGATACCATCATTATCTGCGTCAGCGATGGATGGTTCAATTATGTTCCGAATGTCTGCAATTTGCTTTTGGAGGATGCACTGGCTGCATTGGAATCGGAGGGCTTCATTGTAGAATTTGAGGAAATTCATCAGGACGACAGCGCGCCTGGAACCGTCATTTCACAGAGCATTGACGCCGAAACACTTCTCGAACGAGGAAGCGTTATTAAACTTACCGTCTCCCTCGGAAGAGAGGATCTGGATACCAGTAAGATGGAGTCCGTAGAAAATTATGTAGGAATGGATTTTGAGGAAGCAAAGCAGAAGCTTTCTGAACGCCATCTCTATGCTTTACAGGCTGAGGCTGTGTATGATCCGGAAATTCCAGCTGGTATTATTATTTCACAGGATATTGCTGCAGGAAATAAAGTCCCTCAGGGCACTGTCATCAATATGGTGGTAAGCCTTGGTGTGGAAATGACACGAGTTCCCGGAGTGGGCATGATGAACGCTTCTTCGGCTCGTGCTTTGATTGAAGAAGCAGGCCTCAGAGCCGTGCTGACCTATACTGCAAACAGCAGTTACGCCAAGGATTGCGTTATCTCCCAGAGCGTAGCAGCAGGACAGCTGATTCCCGTTGGGACGGAGGTCTGGCTGACAATCAGTCTTGGACAGGACAGCTATGTGGTGAGTACCGGCGGCTGGTCCGGCAATGAACTTCCGGAAGGGGAGACAGCGCAGGATGATTCGAGTTCTGCATCGGAGGAATCGGATACAGAAATGCTGGATAGTCAGTCCGGAACCTCTTCCTCAGAAAGTGATTCAAATGAGCAGAGTGATGCTTCAGAAACTCTGGAGAGCAATGAATCCGAATCGTTCGATGTGACCGATGTTTCCGCTACGGACCCGACAGAGCCTGCAATGACGGATGATACAATCCCATCGGAGTCGGTAGAGCCGATCACGGACCCGCCCGAAACAGAGACTGCAGCAGAAGCAGTGCCGACAGAAATGGAATCTTCTGCATCCGTTCCGACTACATAACACATGGGAGGGGAACTTCTTTCATGAATATGTTACAGAAACAGCGTGTGTTGCTCGTTGCAAAGATAATAATAGGATTTCTGATTGCAGGAATAAGCTATATGGTTCTGACAATCACAACGGGGCTGAGTATTCCCTGTGTGTTCTATGAAGCCACTGGGTTTTACTGTCCTGGCTGCGGCTTGACGCGCTTTTGCAAAGCTTTATGTATCTTTGAATGGGAGGCAGCCGCCCGTGCAAATCTTCTGTTTTTTGTTTTCTTTCCCATTTTATTGGGCGTTCTTATTGTAAAGATGATTCAGTACATACGGACTGGGAAATTGAAAATCAGTCGTTTTGAATTATTTGGTGGTGTTGTATTTCTTGTTTTTGCGCTTGCTTTTGCTGTGCTGCGGAATATAGAGGCATTTGCATTCCTGCGTCCATTATAGTTTGCATAATTCATAGCAAGGCAGCAATACTGACCGCCACAGTTGATTCTGTGGCGGTTTTTCTGTGTTTATGGGATTGAGAAGCGAAGAACGATTCAGCCCTTGTTTCCAATGTAAAAATGTGATATAATGGAGATGGTAGTTTTCATCTTCAAAATTTAGTTGCTTTTGATCTGTGTTTCATGAAAAGAAGATTGATTTATGGAATTTAAGAAGTTGTGAGGAATAATGATGTTCAGAGAATTACAAAGAGCGAAACAGCAATTATCAGCAGATGCGTGCACCGCTCTTCTTCAAAATGAAAAAAGAGGGGTGTTGTCGGTGCTTGGCGATGATGGCTATCCCTATGCAGTGCCGATTAATTTCTATTACAGTGCTTCAGAGAATAAGATTTATTTTCATAGCGGCAAATACGGACACAAAATTGATGCTATTGGAAGGCATGATAAGGTTTCTTTTTGCGTGTATGATCAGGGGCATCACAAAGACGGGCACTGGTCACTTTATATTCAAAGCGTGATTGTCTTCGGAAAAATCAGACCAGTGGAAAACTGGTCATATGATGTGATGGTTTCTTTCTGCAAAAAATTCACTGATGATATGACATACATCGAGAATGAAATCAAACAGTTTGCGTCTGATATGGTTGTATTGGAGCTTTCGATTGCGCATATGACAGGAAAACTTGTTCATGAGGCTTGATACCTATAGTTAATAATGTGAATATTAAAGGTGGCATAGAAACATGAAGATATACATAGATGCTGACGGCTGTCCCGCTCTGCGGAATACAGTGAAAATCGCAAAGGAATTTGGTCTTGACTGCGTGATTATCTGCGATACTGCACATCGTATCAATTACGAGGGAGCGAAAACAATTGTTGTCTCACAGGGGCCTGACAGCGTTGACTTATGTCTTGTGAATCTGATTAGCAAGGGGGATATTGTCATCACACAGGATTACGGCTTAGCTGCAATGTGTCTCGGCAAAAATGCAAATGTCCTGCATCAGGATGGCAAGCAGTACACAGATGAGAATATCTCCGGCTTGCTGGAATTTCGTGCGATCTCTCAGAAAATCCGCCGAAGTGGCGGCAGAACCAAGGGTATGCCCAAACGGACACACGAGCAGGATGCAGCGTTTGAGGCGGCGTTACGGGAGATGATTGGGCAGTATATTTGAGTAAGATCCTCTCGAGTCAAAAGGAGTAAATGTTATGACAACAATTTATTTTATCAGACACGCAGAACCGAACTATGAAAACCATGATGACCGCTCTGCGTTCTCTGAAATCTTCGATGGTGACTATATCAATCTTTTTGAGCTCTGCTATGGTACTGGGTGCAGTGCCATGCGTTCCGATCACAATACGATATGCATTTAAAACCGAGCGCATTATCAGAAATCTGGAGGACACACAATGAACAAACTTGGCAAACTCGTCACCGTAGACCGCCCGCTGGGCACCTACCATCCCGAATACAAGGAGTTTGCCGGCAGAGTCACCGCCATTATACGCCGCTTGGATGATGTGGAGGGAAAATGGATAAGGAGGAATAACAATGCCATTTGATTTCAAAAAAGAATACAAGGAATTCTATATGCCGAAAAATAAGCCGCAAATCGTGAATATACCCAAAATGAACTACATCGCCGTTCGTGGTAAGGGCAATCCCAACGAGGAGGGCGGTGCATATCAGCAGGCAATCAGTGTACTGTATGCAGTGGCATACACGCTGAAGATGAGCTATAAGACCGATTACAAGATAGAAGGCTTCTTTGAATTTGTTGTGCCGCCGTTGGAGGGTTTCTGGTGGCAGGATGGTGTGACAGGTGTTGACTATGCCAATAAGGACAATTTCAACTGGATCTCCGTGATCCGCCTGCCGGACTTCGTGACGGAGGCGGATTTCCGCTGGGCTGTGGAGACGGCGGCGAAGAAGAAAAAACTGGACTGCTCGGCGGCGGAGTTTCTGACGGTTGACGAGGGCCTCTGCGTGCAGATCATGCACATCGGCTCCT
>JAZQAA010000083.1:0-2978 GCA_045544975.1 Oscillospiraceae bacterium
GTAAGCCCCAGCAGATAATCCACACTGGTGCCATAATAGTTTGCCAGCTGTACCGCCGTTTCCGCGCTCAGCGAAATGACACCGTTCTCATACTGCGAGTAGGTGTTCTGTGAAATATTCAGATATTCGGCAAGCTGCCGCTGCTTGAGATCGTGATCCTCCCGAAGATTCCGGATTCGTTCAAATACCATTGTGCATCACCCATCTATAGTATGCCATATCCGGAATCAAGATATTGACTTTTATCTGAAATACAGATATAATAGAAATATCGGAAAGGGGGCAATGACAATGTTGAATTATAGAAAACCTTATTATACGCTGTTCAATGGCATTACGGATGTTGTATCCACATTGGAAGAGCTTGCACAGAAAATAGAATGCAGATCATGTCAAATGCAATTGGAGCAGATGATGATTCAGTTAAGACAGCTGCAGATTGACAGTGAAGAACAATTTATCAGTCAGTAAAAAAAGCACCCATAACGGGTGCTTTTTTATGATTCAGATGATGCTTCGCATCATCAGTACATTCCGCCCATGCCGCCTGCGGGCATTGCAGGAGCTGCTTCGGGTTCCTTGATGTCTGCAACCAGACTCTCGGTGGTCAGTACCATTGCTGCAACGGATGCTGCATTCTGCAGTGCGCTTCTGGTTACCTTAGTCGGGTCAACGATGCCTGCCGGAATCATATCCACATATTCCTCATTGTACGCATCGAAGCCGTAGCCAACCTTTTCTGCGCTCATGATCTTGTCGATGATCACGCTGCCCTCAAGACCTGCATTCAGTGCGATCTGACGCAGCGGAGCTTCCAGTGCACGGCAGATGATCTCTGCACCGGTCTTTTCATCGCCGGACAGAGTTGCAATCAGTGCCTTTACTGCCGGAATCGCATTGATCAGTGCGGTACCGCCGCCTGCTACGATGCCTTCCTCAACAGCTGCCTTGGTTGCTGCCAGTGCATCCTCGATGCGCAGCTTCTTTTCCTTCATCTCAATCTCGGTTGCAGCACCAACCTTGATGACTGCCACACCGCCGGACAGCTTTGCAAGTCTCTCCTGCAGCTTCTCCTTGTCGAATTCGGAAGTGGAAGTCTCGATCTGAGAACGGATCTGACCCACTCTTGCTGCGATAGCAGCGGAATCGCCGGCACCGTCAACAATGATGGTGTTCTCCTTCTGGATTACTACCTGTCTTGCACGGCCGAGCTGCATCATATTGGCATCCTTCAGCTCCAGTCCCAGCTCCTCGGTGATTACCTCACCGCCTGTCAGGATGGCGATATCCTTGAGCATCTCCTTGCGTCTGTCGCCGAAGCCCGGAGCCTTGACAGCAGCGCACTTGAAGGTGCCTCTGAGGTTGTTCAGAATCAGGGTGGTCAGTGCCTCACCCTCGATGTCCTCAGCGATGATCACGAGCTTCTTGCCGGACTGTACGATCTGCTCGAGCAGCGGCAGGATCTCCTGGATATTGCTGATCTTCTTATCTGTGATCAGAATGAAAGCATCATCATAAACTGCTTCCATCTTCTCTGTATCTGTTACCATGTAGGGGGAGATATAGCCTCTGTCGAACTGCATACCCTCTACAACCTCGCTGTAGGTCTCAGCGGTCTTGCTCTCCTCGATGGTGATGACGCCGTCAGCGGTAACCTTCTCCATTGCCTCAGCAATCAGCTTGCCGACATTCTCGTCAGCGGAGGAAACAGTACCAACTCTTGCGATATCTGCGGAGCCTTCCACAGCCTTGGAGTTTGCAACGATCGTCTCCACAGCAGTGTCAACAGCCTTTGCAATACCCTTCTTCAGGATCATCGGGTTTGCACCTGCTGCAATATTCTTCATGCCCTCACGGATGATTGCCTGTGCGAGCAGAGTTGCAGTTGTTGTACCGTCACCGGCTGCGTCATTGGTCTTGGTAGCAACTTCCTTTACAAGCTGTGCGCCCATGTTCTCGAATGCGTCCTCAAGCTCAATGTCCTTTGCAATGGTCACGCCGTCGTTGGTGATCAGCGGTGCACCGAACTTCTTGTCAAGGACAACATTTCTGCCCTTCGGGCCGAGTGTGATCTTAACTGTATCTGCAAGCTTGTCAATACCAGCCTGCAGTGCCTTTCTGGCGTCTTCTCCGTACTTGATATCCTTTGCCATAATCAAATCGCACCTTTCTTTTTAATATAATTGTTGTTCTCTTAGTCCGTCACGACTGCGAGTACATCGCTCTGGGAAATCAGTGTGTATTCCTCACCGTCAACCTTTACCTCTGTACCGCCGTACTTTCTTGTCAGAACCTTGTCGCCTGCCTTGAGTACCATCGGAATCAGATTGCCGTTGTTGTCATGCTTGCCCTCACCAACTGCAATGACCTCTGCAACCTGTGGCTTTTCCTTTGCTGCACCAGCCAGGATGATGCCGCTCTTTGTGGTCTCTTCAGCCTCGGTCATTTTGATGAGTACCTGATCAAACAATGGTTTAATTGTCATAACTCTATTCCTCCTTAAAATTGTTCACTCTATGATCCCTCTGTCAAGGGGTTTAGCACTCTCGATCTTCGAGTGCTAATTCTATTTTACCAACTTTACAGGAAAAATCAAGTGTATTTTGGAAGTTTTCTGAAAAATCGTTATTTTGCACAATTTCCAGATACCTCCCTTCGGTTCTTTGGCAATTCTTGATAGCGGCGGAATGAAAGGGAATCTGGATTCCGTCTTCGTAATTTACATAAATTACAACAAATGTACATAGAATATTCATATTATCAATGAACAAATCATGTATAATTATTATGGGTATTTTTAATATTTTATGATATAGAGAAGCTGCTGTTTCCCCAAAAAGGTAGGGAGCAGCGGTGTTCTGCCACATAGAAGTGCATACCAAAAATTGTGAGAGGAGCAAGAATTTTATGGCACTGGAAAAAGTACTGGTTGTGGATGATGACCAGAATATCTGCGACCTGCTGAGAATGTATCTGGA
>JAZQAA010000084.1:0-2051 GCA_045544975.1 Oscillospiraceae bacterium
ATGGTGCTGTGCTTCTTCTTCTGGAAGGATCTGATCCTGCTGCCCGTGCTTGCAGGCTTTGCCTACAGCGTTTACACCTACAATCAGATGATGGCGTATATTGAAGCGCATCTCTATTCCGATACGAAAAGCGACCCAGAGAACTAATGGACAAATTCCTATGTTTTGAGCATTAGAGGCGATTTTGAGTCTGGGAGCGAGCGCAGCAAAGCTCCCAGGGCGGGTGTGGGGTGCGGCAGCACCCCACACGCATTCCCCTCCCCTCGGGGAGGGGTTAGGGGTGGGGGGAGCTTCGCAGAACGATTCAAAATCTGATCAAGTTAATGATATTAGGTCAAGGAGAGGGCAGATTGAAGGGAACCCTCTTTCTATAAAAACAGAAAATCCCCTGTGTTGATGATAACACAGGGGATTGTTTTGTGTATCTATTAGTTCTTCAGTGCAATACCCTCAGCAGCCAGCGCAGCGATAATGCCGTCCACAACTGCCATAACCTCCTCACGGGTCAGGGTCTTTGTTCTGTCTGCAAACACAAGACGAACGGTAATGGTCTTACCTGCTTCGTCCGCATAGGTGTCAACCACGCTTGTCTTGCGGATCAGTGCGCAGTCCGCTGCCTTCACAGCTGCACCGATGGGTGCATAGCTGTCCGTTACGAAGGTCAGGTCAACTTCCATCTCCGGATACTTGGAAGGCTCCTCGTAAGCGATGCTGCGGTTCTCGATTTCTGCAAATGCTGTCATATCCAGCTCAGCGAATACAATCGCTGCCTTCTTGTCGATCTTCTTGCCGATGGTCGGGTGAACCACGCCGAGTACACCGATTGCTTTGCCGCCGCAGAGAATGGCGTTGAGGTTTCTCGGATGCTCGTAGGAATGGCTTGCCTCCATCTTCTGGAAGGAGAGTGCCTCGTGCTTGATATCATCCGCCATGACGCAGAGCATATCGCGAAGCTGCAGATACAGCTGCTCGGTGGTTTTGGTCTTGCTGAACAGGGTCACACAGAGCTTCTTCTGCTCGTTGCAGAGGTTTGTCTCCGCATTTACGCCGTCCACCACTCTGCCGATCTCGAATACGCCGAAGTCAGCTGCAAAGCCGGTGTTGTACTTCACCTGGCACAGCTGTGTCGGTACGATGGAGCGGCGGATGGTCTCGATGTTCGGGTTGGTCGCGCTCACGAGTTTTACATTGTCCTCAACTTCAATGCCCAGAGCTTTGTATTCGTCATTGTATGCCCATACATAGGAGTGTACCTCGTGCAGGGAATAACGCTTCACGAACAGATCCTTGATCTGCTCCTCCACGCTCTTTTCGAGTGCTGCGCGAACCGGGTACAGGGGAGCAGCTGCTGTGTGCACATCAAAATTGTCGTAGCCGTAGATTCTGGTGATCTCCTCGATGATATCCGCCTTGATGGTGACATCCTTGGTGGCTCTCCAGCTCGGAACGGTCACGGAGAATTCGTCATCCTGCAGTTCTACGCCGAAGCCAAGTGCAGTGAGTGTATTGACAATGGTCTCGTTCGGAATGTCAATACCGGCATAGCGATCCACATATACCTTGCTGAAACTCAGGTTTACCTGCGGATACTGATAAGCATATTCGTCTGTGAGAGAAGAAACAACCTTCACGCCGGGATCAGCATCCATCATGAGCTTTACAAAGCGAGCAATGGCGGTTACGGTCATTTCGGGATCAAGGCACTTCTCATAACGCTGGGAAGCGTCCGTTCTGTGTGCCAGACGAACGGTGGACTTTCTGATGGAAACCGCATCGAAGGTTGCGGATTCGAGGGTGAGGGTTGTGGTATCCTCCACAATTTCCGAATCCAGACCGCCCATGATGCCGGCAATGGCAACGGGGGTGTTGTCGTTGCAGATCATCAGCATGTCCTCGTCGATATTTCTCTCCACGCCGTCGAGTGTCTGGAAGGTGAAGGGCTTGTCAAAGCGCTTGATGCGCAGCTTGTCCACCTTGCGGGAGTCAAAGGCGTGCATGGGCTGACCCATTTCAAGCATCATGTAGTTGGTAAGGTCTGCAAGGAAATTGAT
>JAZQAA010000085.1:0-2380 GCA_045544975.1 Oscillospiraceae bacterium
CTTGGCCTCCGACTTTGTTCTTTATAGGCACCCATCAGCTTCGGATCGGCTACATCAACGGAAATCACACACTTCGGTGCAAAATCCTCCTCCGGCTCTTCCGGCAGCAAAAAATCATACCGCTGCGGAATGGGATCGGCACAGAGTACCTGTGCGCGCTTGCCCATCTGGCGCAGCACTGCCTGCAGCGAATAGCCGGAACCAATGCAGTCTCCGTCAGGACTCTGATGAATCAGAATGTGGACATCCTCACATTCCCGAAGGAATGCAGCTGTCTGTGCAAAATCAATCCTCTGCATTCTCATCCTCCGCTGTTTCCTCTGCTGCCATGGTCTGCAGCTTGCGGGTGATCTCCGCACCCTTGGCAATAGAATTATCTGCAATGAACTGTATCTCCGGACTCTTGCGCATTTTCAGGCGTGCAAAAAGCTCGCGTCTGACGAAGCCGGCAGCACTGCGCAGACCCTTGACGCTGCGGATGGTGTCCTCCTCGCCCATCAGGCTGGAGATATACACCTTGCAGTGGGAACCGTCCCCGGCAAGTTCCACACGAACCACCGACAGCAGGGAGCTGATACGGGGGTCCTTCAGCTGACGGATGATATCCGTCAGCTCTCTGTGGATGTCCTCGGACATACGGTCATTCTTAAAGCTTGGCATTAGTTTTCATCCTTTCCGGATGCGTCGGTCATGACATAGTCCGTGCTCTTCTCAAAGAAGCCGTCTTCGGACAGACAGTCCACAAAACCGACACTCTTATTATCATAGTCAATGAGTTCCTCGGCAGTAACGGGCTGTTCCATCTCTGCCAACTCATCCAGTTCTTCGGGTTCGGGCATTTCTACTGCGGAGCACTGTCCGAGCAGGATGCGCTTAACGGACTCAAAGAAGAAAATGTCAACAGGTCCGAACTGATCCCATGCCAGTGCCTCATCGCAATACTGCAGCATATCCTTGGTGCTCATTCTTTTGTATTCCATGTGATTTCTTCCTTTCTGTTACTCATGATTGTTTTTCATTCTTATTCGGGACGGTATTCTTCCATAATATATGCTTCGAAGATATCGCCTGTCTTCAGGTCATTGAACTTCTCCAGACTGATACCGCACTCATAGCCGCTTGCAACTTCCTTAACGGAATCCTTGAAGCGCTGGAGACCTGCAATATGGTCATCGGCAACGATGATACCATCACGCACAATACGGATCTGGCACTGTCTGGTCAGCTTGCCATCGAGTACATAGCTTCCGGCAACGGTACCGACACTGGAGATCTTGAAGACCTCACGAACCTCTGCCTTACCGAGGATCACCTCGCGGAACTTCGGAGCAAGCATACCCTTCATTGCTGTGGTAATCTCTTCGATCGCATCGTAGATGATACGATACAGACGGATATCCACGCCGTCTCTTGCAGCACTCTCAGCTGCACCATTATCGGGGCGTACATTGAATCCGACAATGATCGCATTGGAGGCATTCGCCAGCATGACATCACTTTCCTTAACAGCACCAACGGCACTGTGGATGACTCTGACGCGAACCTCGTCGTTTGAGAGCTTTTCGAGGGATGTCTTGACTGCCTCGGCACTGCCCTGTACATCCGCCTTGACGATGATCGGCAGTTCCTTGGTTTCGCCCTCTTCGATCTGGCTGAACAGATTGTCAAGCGTCAGCTTGCGCACATTCTGGAACTGCGCTTCCTTTGCTTCATGCTTTCTCTGCTCAACAAGCTCTCTTGCCAGACGCTCATCTTCAACTGCATCGAAGATATCGCCTGCGCTCGGTACTTCATCAAGACCAGTGATCTCAACCGGAACGGAAGGACCAGCCTTCTTGACAACAGCGCCCTTATAATTGGTCATCACACGCACCTTACCAACAGAAGTACCTGCAATGATGATATCACCTGTATGCAGTGTACCCTTCTGTACGAGGAGTGTTGCAATCGGACCTCTGCCCTTGTCAAGTCTTGCCTCAATAACAGTACCCTTTGCCATACGGTCAGGATTTGCTGTCAGCTCCTTGAATTCTGCAACAAGCAGGATATTCTCAAGCAGCTCATCAATACCCATGCCGGTCTTTGCGGAAACGGGGATGCAGATGACATCGCCGCCCCACTGCTCGCATACCAGACCATGTTCAGTCAGCTGCTGCAGCACTCTGTCAGGGTTAGCGGTTTCCTTATCCATCTTATTGATGGCAACAATCACAGAAACGCCTGCCGCCTTTGCATGGTTAATGGACTCGATGGTCTGCGGCATGATACCGTCATCAGAAGCAACAACGAGAACTGCAATATCCGTAGCCATAGCTCCGCGCTGACGCATTGCGGTAAATGCGGCGTGTCCGGGAGTGTCAAGGAAGGTGATATCCTGACC
>JAZQAA010000086.1:0-2968 GCA_045544975.1 Oscillospiraceae bacterium
CTCCGGTAATTACTAAAATGGAAAGCCCCAGTTCGCAGGAACTGGGGCTTTTGGTGTGTGAAATCAGCCGACACAGGCGGCGGTTTGGTCTGAGATTAGTATCAGTGAATACTCTCCCATTCCTCCTGTGTGATGAGCGTAAACGCCTGGAAGTCTTCAAGGGCTTCTTCGGGGGTGGCGCAGTCGGAGAGAATATAAACCGAATAACCGGGGAAGGGAATGTAGCTCAGGCTGTACTGGTCGGTTTCAATATAAGGGTCCTTGTGGATGTAGACATCATAGGTCGTCCCATCCTTTTCTGCAGTTGTGGTTATATCACCATCTATTACCACTTTATTCACTGCAAAATCGGAAACCTCTTCTTGGTGAGCGTTATGGTTAATAGAGATGATGACAGAGGAGTCTGTTTCGGTATCCGTGAATTCCAGCTCGTGAACGCTTGCAGTGGAAGCGATCGCCTCAAGGGTGAAACGCGCTTCGTCATAGTCGGGCATATAGAGGGTATAGCCCTCATCCTTCATGTTCTGACAGAATTCCGATGCGAAGAATTCTTCAGCTGTGCTGTAGGTCACCAGGGTAGAAACATTGTAATCTGCGTTATGAGCACTGGATTCTGTCATGCTTTCAGCTTTGCTTTCATTGGCGGCAGGTGCGCTGCCTTTCGCATTGCTGCAGCCGCTGCACAGCAGGAAAAGCGGAATGATTAAGAATGTAAGCTTTGTTTTCATAATGTTACCTCCTTATCCGATTGATTCAGCCGGAACAAGTGTAAACGCCTGGAAGTCTTCAAGGACTTCTTCGGGGGTGGCGCGGTTGGAAGAGATATAAACATTATAGTCCGGAAAAGGAATGTACCCGATGTTGTACTGATCCTCTGGCGTATAGGGAACCTTGGAGATGTACACATCATAGGTCTGTCCGTCCTTTTCGGCGGTGGTGATGATGTCACCTGAGGTATCAGCGGCATTCACTCCGAAATCACTTACTTCTTCGTAGAAGGAATCATACATGATTGTGATACTGATACCGGAATCAGTCTGTGTATCCCTCAGGTAGAATACATAGAATTTGGCGTCCGAGGACATTTTTGTAAATTCATACCTCGTTTCGTCATAGGAGAGAAGATAGGTGGTGAAGCCCTCTTCCTGCATGGCTTTGCAGAAATCAGAATCAAGAAAGTCGGAGACGGTGTCATAATAGATGGTGGAATCCACATTGATGTGCACACCAGCGGGCAGCTGATTGGTTTCCGTGCTGTTTTCAGCATTGCTGCAGCCGCAGAGAAGGAATGCGAAGGTTGACAGAACAGCCGTTATTCTTTTCATCATCATTACCCCCATTCTGAATGGCAATTTGCAGAACCCCTGCTTATTACTTTTATTCTACCAGATAATTCCGGCATGGTCAATTAAAAATAAAAAAATCGTAGGATTGTACAAATGGAGTGATGACGATTTGTCAATTATGCAGCCCCCCAAAAAACAGCGCCCCTGCCGAAACAGGGACGCTGCCAAAATCACTTATCTTAGGGCTTATCTTATGCTTCCATATCAAAAATGGAGTGGTAGTATTCCGCATAATCCGTGCGCTGTGCCTTGGTGAATTCAATCGCAGAGGACGGATGCAGATTCATCTTGCCGGTCAGCAGGTACTGGATATCATAGCCCCATACCTGTCCGCTTCTGCGCAGGGGCAGAATGTAGTCCTCGTAGAACTTCAGAATGGGTGTGATATTGTATCTCGGGTTCTTCAGGAAGCCCAGCAGCAGCTCCATTGCGCAGTTGCCCGCACCTCTGCCCATGCTGCCAACAGTTGCATCTAGGAAGCTTGCACCCATGGAACAGCTTTCGATGGTGTTCGCAAATGCAAGCTGCTGGTTGTTGTGCGCGTGCATTCCCACCTTCTTGCCGCATTCTTCAGCGTGGGAGAGATACTGCTTTGTCAGACGCTGAATCTGCTCCGGGAACAGGGAACCATAGCTGTCCACAAGATAAATCACATCCACAGAGGACTGGCAGAGCATTTCCAGTGCAGCATCCAGATCCGTACCGCTTGCCTTGGAAACTGCCATAATATTGCAGGTGGTCTCATAGCCGAGAGAATGACAGTATTCAATCATCTCAATGGCTGCTGGCATTGTGTGAATGTAGGTCGCAATACGCACCATGTCGATCACACTTTCCTCCTTCGGAAGGAGATCGCGCTCCAGATTGCACCTGCCGACATCTGCCATGACTGCAATCTTCATGTCCGTTTCATTGTTGCCGACAATCCGGCGCAGGGAGGCTTCATCACAGAATTTCCAATCGCCGAAGTCCTCTTCCTTGAAGATATCCTTCGAAGCCAGATAGCCGAATTCCATATAATCAACGCCAGCTCTGAGATTGGCAAGATACAGTGCCTTTACAAATTCATCGGTGAAACGGAAGCTGTTCACCAGTCCGCCGTCACGCAGTGTTGCATCAAAGACCTTGATGTCAGGTCTGTATGTCATCAAATTACCCTTACGTTCCATGGGGTACCTCCTTTGTTAACGCTTTAACGCTTTTAAGCTTTTATGTACTAAATTATCAACTCTGTTATTATTGTAGCACCTTTCCATCAGAAAATCAAGTGGTTCTTATGATATTTGGAGGATGTGACAAAAACCAAATCAAAACATATCTTGAATTGTCATATTTGCCTAAATTTGAGGGTAAGAATGAAGCTTCCTGCCAGTCACGCAGAATTCCGGCGTTGCATATGCTGTAGAAGGAATCCATACAAACAGCAGGAAGGGGCGATGATGATGAAATCCAAAGTCATTCTGGTTGCAGGCGGTGATCTTCGGTATGTCTATACCGCACAGACACTTGCTGCTCAGTTTCAAGTTTACACCATTGGACTGCCGGAACATTCCATAATGAAGGGTATTTCTGTTATAAAGGGGGAGGCACTGCCGCAATGCGATGTGCTGGTGCTGCCCATG
>JAZQAA010000087.1:0-5435 GCA_045544975.1 Oscillospiraceae bacterium
ACGATCCGACTTCTCTGTTTGCTGCTTTGCGGTGGGCTTCTTTATCGCAATTCTTCTGGATTTCACCCCCGGCGCAAGCGTTGTTGTGACGAATGTCGCTTTCTATCTGTTCTGCTGCCTGTTCAGCAGAATCCGGGGAAATGAATAAAGCCACCCCTCCTGCTCACACAGGAGGGGCTGTATCAGTTCTGTACAGGATGCTGCACCGGTTCGTAAATCCGGACAGGTGCATCTCTCTGTGAAAGCACGGTAATCCGTTCGTAATCGGATGGCCTCGGTTCATAAATCTTCGTCTCGGGTTCTGTGCTCTGCATGGCTATGCCCCCTTACAAATATGGTGTAATGCGGTCCAGATAGGATTGCTCACGGGAAAGGATTTTCCTTCCCTGCCGCTTCATCTCCTCCGGAACATTCTGGTTCCGGTTGATGACCTGATGGAGCTGCACCATACCCATATTGGTACCTTCCACCATAAGCTTGGCTGCTTCCTGCGTGCTCAGCCCGCCCATGGTGTGCATCTTAATGGTCATATCGCTGCAGAACTTCGCAAGGGTTCCCTGTTCCGTCGGCTGCTGGAAATGCTGCGCCATCTGGGCGGTAATTTCCAGCTTCTGGGATTCGTAATAGGCTCGCTGATCTGCAAGCTCCCTGCGCAGTCCACGGTCACTGACATATTCCATAATATGATTGATGGAATCCACACCCACGGCCGCATTTTTATAATAACCGCTGAGGAGATTTTTGACTGGATTATTGGTTGCCATTTTCCTGCACTCCTTTCTGCAATTGCAATGGTAATGCTATTATGCGGAATACGGCAGAAAATATACTTGTCAATTTCTGATATCTGGAGGAATTTATGAAAGATTATTGCAAAATTCTGTTATATGTCATTGCTGCAGAAATTCTTACGCTGTTCATCAATCTGACGCTCGGCTTTTCCTCGGCAGCTGCCGTCCGCATTATTGCTGCTGTTTGTACGATCGGCATCCTCGCAGGACTGCTCATTCAGGCTGGCTACAGCATCGCCCTTGCGGATAAGCGCGCAAAACGCACAAAAACCGGATTTCGCAGCGTACTTCTGGGAATCACCGCAATACTCCCCTATCAGATCTGTTGGGTGCTGCTGCTTCTTGCAAGGCTCGGTGTCCTCGCGGATGATTTCTACCGCACCTACAAGCTTCTGTGCGCGCCGTTCCTGCCCGTATGCAATCTGTTCAGTGAAGGTGTGAGTGCAGCCGGACTGCCCATCATAGGGCTGTGCACACTGCAGCTGCTCTGCTGGGTGCCGTTTCTGGCAGTACTGTGCAGCTATCGTGCTACACTGCAGGGAAAATCCATCGACAGCATCATGTACAAATAATGGAAAGCCCCCGGAGTTAACCGGGGGCTTTCTTGTACGATTCCTTCTTTTACAAAAAGGCATCCTTCCGCTCCGGAAAGGATGCCCTTTATCATGCTTATACCAGAATCGGATACTGTGCCAATACCTGTACACCCTTCTGTGCGAGTGCCTTCACTGCCAGCTCCACCTGCTCTGCATTCATTTCACAGTTCACGATGCAGACAGTCTCGTCCTCATCCGTGGAAACAGTTCTGTCATCCACATCACCGAGCACTTCTGTCAGCACAGCAAGATCCGCTGCACTTGTACGGAAATAACGCTTTGCGCTGAATGCGGACACATCCTCAATGAAATCGGCGTTGCCGGGGTTCACCCAGGTCTGTGCAGAGATGGTACCGTCAAGCTGCACCTGCTCGATCATATCACCGAGTACGGCACTTGCGGTCGGGAACTTGCCTGCGCCTCTTCCATAGAACATGGAGCGGTCAGCACCGTCCGTATCGGTCATGACTGCATTGAATACACCGTTCACCTGGGACAGGAGATTGGTGTTCTCCACAGCCATCGGCATAACGGTCGGCAGGATCTTGCCGTTGTCCAGGCGCTTTACCTGCGCGATCAGCTTGATGGCAAGCCCGAGCTGCTCACAGAGCTTTACATCCTTCAGCTCTACTTCACGGATGCCCTTGGTGTAAACGGACTCCGGATACACATGCTTGCCGAAAGCGAGTGCGGAAAGAATACAGATTTTGCGGCAGGCATCATGACCCTCCACATCGGCTGTGGGATCCTTTTCAGCATAACCCAGCTCCTGTGCAAGCTTCAGAGCAGTATCAAAATCCATATTATCACAGATCATCTTATTCAGAATGAAATTCGTTGTGCCATTGAGAATGCCGGCAATTGCAGAGAAATCATTCGCTGCGAGGCACTTGTGGATCGGACGGATGATCGGAATGGCACCGCCGACACTTGCCTCAAAGAAGAAATTGCAGTTGTGAGCCTTTGCAGTTTCCAGCAGGATATCGCCCTTCTTTGCAACCAGCTCCTTGTTGGAGGTGGATACACTCTTGCCAGCCTCAAGGCAAGCCTTGACAAAAGTAAATGCCGGCTCCACGCCGCCCATGCACTCTGCAACAACAGTCACCTTTTCATCCGCAAGAATGGGATCAATGCTCTTGACAACCTTATTGCCATAGGGTCTGTCCGGAAAATCGCGCAGATCAAGAATGTACGCCATTTCCAGTTTCTTACCGCAGCGCTGCTCGATGAGCGCCTTATTCTTTTCAAAAAGTTCTACAACACCTGAGCCGACAACACCGCAGCCCAGTACAGCCAGTTTTTCCATTTGTTTTTCCTCCTACAAAATCCTTATTCTCCGGATAGTATTTTCACACTTACTACGCCCTGAATGTCTCTGAGGCGGTTTTGCAATTCGCCCGGCGACTGTACCTGTCCGTTCAGACGAACGGAAAAGGTAACACCTGCTACGCCGTCAATCGGGATACTTTGGTTCACGGTGAGAACATTGGCTTCCAGTGCATAAAGCGCAGAAAGCACACTCGACAGAACACCCGCTTCGTCCCGAAGCTCTGTATGCAGATTGATAATACGCTGTGTCAGCTTATCCTCATAGGAAAAAACACAGTCCTTGTATTTATAATACGCACTGCGGGAGATTCCCACGCGCTTACAGGCGGCAGCGGAGCTTTTTTCCTCCTTGCCGGCAAGCAGCTTCTTGACCTCCAGTACCTTGCCAATTACCTCCGGCAAAACAGAGGCATCTACAACAATCAGCTGTGTCCGATGTTCCATTCCAATCCTCCCGTACTAAAATCGTCCGTGTAGAAAGTACACCTGTACTCAAATAGTATACCATGTTTTCAAGAGTTTGTCAAGGGATTTTTCCAACTCCCAGGAAAAGAAGGGGATGAAACACGGATATACAGCGCATACTAATGCCATCTTAGAAGAAAAGGAGGGTTTCGCATGAAGTATATATGCGATGCGTGCGGCTGGGAATATGACGAAGAGCCGGGCGATCCTGATAACGGCATTGCACCGGGAACTCGTTTTACAGATCTTCCCGAAGATTTCTGCTGCCCGGTATGCGGTCTTGGCAAGGAGGTTTTCACACCTGCAGAAGCATAGCATTATCATTCACCGCTTTCGGGAGCCGTCATTCGTCTCCCGATTTTTGTGCAATCTGCACTTCAAGCAGCAGAAACTTTGTGCATTCATCCAAACATTACCATCCGTCAAAAAACTTCTTGACAAACCCATCTTTTCGGTGTATGATATAATCAATCTAAAATAAGGAGGGTTTCGCATGAAGTATGTATGCGATGTTTGCGGCTGGGAATATGACGAAGAGCTGGGCGATCCCGATAATGGCATTGCACCGGGAACTCGTTTCGATGATCTTCCGGAGGATTTCTGCTGCCCGTTATGCGGTGTCGGCAAGGATTCTTTCTCCGCTGCTGAGGCATAATTTGATTAACTGCCCTTTCGGGAGACGCCCTGCGTCTCCCGATTTTTCTCGAAAAAAGACATCGCTTTTTTGTCCAAAGCGTGCTTTGGCTTGTGAAAGGTTTTTGCATTCTTTCTACAAAAATCAACACCAGCGGCAAATCTTCTTGACAAACCGGTCTTTTGGGTGTATGATTAGAATATAATAATAGGAAGAAACAGCAGCGTTTCGATGGTGCCCATACCTCGGCACGATTGTCGGAATGCTGATTTTATTATAAGGAGGATTTCCCCTATGTCCGATGCAAATGTCATGGCAAATGTCCCGGAATACTTTGGATGCAATGTCTTTGGCGATACAGTCATGCGTGATCGTCTGCCGAAGAATGTCTACAAGGCCGTACAGCGTACAAAACAGCTCGGCATTGCCCTCGATCCCCAGGTAGCAGATGTAGTAGCCAATGCCATGAAGGACTGGGCAGTGGAACGCGGTGCAACGCATTACACGCACTGGTTCCAGCCGATGACGGGTGTAACCGCTGAAAAGCATGATGCCTTCATCACACCGGTTTCCCATGGCAAAATCATTCTGGAATTCTCCGGCAAGGAACTGGTCAAGGGTGAGCCTGACGCTTCCTCCTTCCCCTCCGGCGGTCTGCGCACCACCTTTGAGGCAAGGGGCTATACGGCATGGGATCCTTCCTCCGATGCCTTCATTAAGGACGATTCCCTATACATCCCGACTGCTTTCTGTTCCTACACTGGCGAAATTCTTGATAAGAAAACGCCCCTCCTGCGCTCCATGAATGTGGTCAGTGAGCAGGCACTGCGTATCCTCCGTCTGTTCGGAAACACCACAGCCACCCATGTTATGACAACGGTTGGCGCTGAGCAGGAATACTTCCTCATCGACAAGGCATTCTATGACAAGCGCAAGGATCTGGTCATCACCGGCAGAACCCTCTTCGGCGCAAAGCCGCCCAAGGGGCAGGAGCTGGAGGATCACTATTTCGGCAACATCAAGCAGCGCATCTCCGACTACATGAAGGAGCTTGACAGAGAGCTGTGGAAGCTCGGCATCTATGCCAAGACCAAGCACAACGAGGCTGCCCCGGCACAGCATGAGCTTGCACCGATCTTCACAACTTCCAATATCGCAGCTGACCACAATCAGCTCACCATGGAGCTGATGAAGAAAATTGCCCGCAAGCACGGACTGATCTGCCTGCTGCACGAAAAGCCCTTCGAGGGCATCAACGGCTCCGGCAAGCACAACAACTGGTCTTTGACCTCCAATGATGGTCAGAATCTGATCGATCCGGGTGCAACACCGCAGGACAATATGCAGTTCCTGACATTCCTGTGTGCAATTCTCAAGGGTGTTCATGAGTACGCACCGCTTCTGCGTCTGTCCGCTGCATCCGCCGGCAATGATCATCGTCTCGGCGGCAACGAAGCACCGCCTGCCGTGATTTCCATTTTCATCGGCAGCGAGCTGGAATCCGTCATCAACGCGCTGGAAAGCGGCAAGCCCTATGTTTCCAACACTGCAGAATTTGACATCGGCGTGGATGCTCTGCCGAATTTCAAGAAGGATACCACCGACAGAAACCGTACCTCC
>JAZQAA010000088.1:0-2358 GCA_045544975.1 Oscillospiraceae bacterium
CCCCCTGCCAAAGGGATGGAATCCCTTTGGAATCCCGAGTCGTTTTCTCTTTTGCCCAGAAGGACAAAAGAGAAAACGCTAAGATTGCATAGCAATCCATTCTTGGAAAGGCATGGTAAAACGCATCCTGCGGAAAAAGAATGCTTTGGTTTTTATGTGGTTTCGTTATTAGTCAGATAAACCTGTACATCATTCAGTTTCCGTTCCAACTGCCGTGACCGTACGCCGACGAGCTTTTCCAGCTCATCACTGGCACTGTGAAGCTTATCCTGTGTTCTGGCGAGTGCCTGTGCAAATTTAGAAAATTCCGTTCGCACCTCGCCCAGGAGCTGAAAGACCTGTGTGCTGTACTGCTGCACGGCAATGCTCTGGAAGCCCATCTGCAGGGTGGAGAGCATTGCTGCAAGGGTGGAAGGTCCTGTGATGAACACACGATATTTCCGGAACAGTGCGTCCGGAAGTCCTGCGCGCACAGCTTCCATATACAGTCCCTCCGTCGGGAGGAAGAGAATGCCGAAATCCGTGGTTGCCGGCGGAACGATGTATTTTTCTGCGATGTCCTGCGCTTCCGTGCGGATGCGCTGTGCGAGTGCCTTCTGCGCCGCTGTGATGGCGGCTTTGTCGCCGCAATCATAGGCTTCCTGCAGATGCAGGTAGGTGTCCCCTGCAAATTTCGCATCAATGGGAAGGAGCACCTCTCCGCCGTCACTGTCGGGCATCCGCACTGCAAATTCCACAATGCCCCTGCCAAGCTTTGCGTTCTGGAGATACTGGCTTGGCGCAAGAATGTCGCAAAGCAGCGCTTCGAGCTGAATTTCCCCGATTTCGCCGCGGGTCTTGACATTCGTGAGAAGCTTCTTCAGATCCCCCACGCCGGCGGCAAGACTCTGCATTTCGCCAAGTCCCTTGTACACCTGCTCGAGCCGTTCGTTCACAGCGGAAAATGCCTGCTTCATGCGTTCGTCCAGAACCTTCTGCATTTTCTCGTCCACAACAGTGCGCATCTCGTCGAGCTTTGTGTTCTGATCTGCCTGCATCTGCTGCAGACTTCTGCGGAGGGTTTCGCGGATTTCCTGCAGCTTCTGCTCCGTTTCCGTAGAAAAGGTGCGCAGACGATCCTCCTGTGAGGCAAATGCAAGCGTCTGTTCGCGCCGGAGCATTTCCGCCATGCGGTCAAGTCCTTGTCCGCTGCTTTGCTCGAAGCTGCTGAAGATCCCCTGCAGCTGCGCAAACATTCCGTCCTCCTTCGGACGGCGGCTGAGCCTGTGAATCTGGATTCCCATGGCAATCAGCGCTGCCGTGATCACAAGACAGAGAATCAGGAGAATCCAGAGAATTGTTGTTTCCATATTCGCTCCTTTCGGGAATATTGCTCCGTGCAGAAGGGCATACTTCCTGTAGTTTGGATAGGAGGTGGTGCGGATGAAGCCGGCACGAATCGGCGTTGCCTTTCTGATGGGGTATTTTTTATATGCAATGATTGAAATTCTGGCGCGCGGCTATACCCACTGGACAATGGCACTTACGGGAGGTGTTGTGCTCTCGCTGCTGTATGTCCTGTTTACCAGTGCGCCGTCCGGATTGCCGCGGCCCATGCTGTACCTGCTTGGTGCACTTGTCATCACCGGAACAGAACTGGCAGTCGGGGTTCTGGTGAATCTGACCCTTCGATGGGGTGTGTGGGATTATCGGGAAATGCCGCTGAATTTCCATGGACAAATCTGCCTTCTGTACAGCGTATTCTGGTATTTCCTCTGTATTCCGGCATATCTGCTCTGCCGGAGAATCGACCAGTGGTTTGACAGAAGAGATTTCTGAGCTGCAAAGCCCTTTGTGTTTCCGTGTGCAACATACCGGAGATGCAAGGGGTTTACTCTATATTATAACATATTTTACCGTAAGATACAAGGGTTTCGGCGTTTTTTATCCGGATATCTTTTTTTGCATCCCATCCGGAACAGCTTTGCCATGCGGCAAATCTCACAAAACTTCAAAAATCGACAGGAATACCTTGACTTTTCAGAAGGATTGGAGTATAATATGATATGTAGGTCTATCCCACCCCCAAATAGGGTGAGACATAGATGCAAGATTTTTTCTAATTGATTACATCGGAGGTATTCACAATGAGCAGAGTTTATAACTTCAGCGCAGGTCCGGCTGTTCTGCCGGAAGAGGTCCTGCAGGAAGCAGCACCAGAAATGATGCATTACCGCGGCTGC
The DNA here is from genome assembly GCA_045544975.1 of Oscillospiraceae bacterium. Lineage (GTDB taxonomy): Bacteria > Bacillota > Clostridia > Oscillospirales > Ruminococcaceae > UBA3855. Next base: position 2,223 of record JAZQAA010000088.1, read on the forward strand.
GGTATGTCCGTAATGGAGATGTCCCACCGTTCCAAGATGTTCCAGCAGATTATTGATGATGCAGAGCAGGATCTGCGTGATCTGATGAACATTCCGGACAACTACAAGGTACTGTTCCTTCAGGGCGGCGCATCCC
>JAZQAA010000089.1:0-5243 GCA_045544975.1 Oscillospiraceae bacterium
CCACAGTTGCCCCCTTGCGCAGAGCTTCATACAGAATGAACTGGCGTTCACTGGACGGGAAACGGAGCTGGGAGAGCAGCTCATCCTTTGTCATCTCATGGAAGTTCTTTGCAAAGCCAAGACCATATCTGCCGATTTCCAGGCTGCGGATTGCCTTCTGGAAGGCTTCCTTATAGGTCTTACCAATACTCATAACCTCGCCGACTGCACGCATCTGTGTACCAAGCTTGTCCTCGGAGCCCTTGAACTTTTCAAATGCCCAGCGAGCAAACTTGATAACTACATAATCGCCGTCCGGAACATACTTATCCAGTGAACCATACTTGCTGCAAGGAATTTCCTTGAGCGTCAGACCACAGGCAAGCATTGCAGAAACCAGAGCAATCGGGAAACCAGTTGCCTTGGATGCCAGTGCAGAAGAACGAGAGGTTCTCGGATTAATCTCGATAACAACGATTCTGCCGGATTCAGGATCATGCGCAAACTGACAATTACAACCGCCGATTACCTCAATAGCTTCAACGATTTTATAGGACTGCTCCTGCAGCTTCTTCTGAGTCTCCTCAGAAATGGTCAGCATGGGAGCGGAACAGAACGAGTCACCGGTATGCACACCGATGGGGTCAATATTTTCAATAAAGCAAACAGTGATAATGTTGTTCTCAGCATCGCGGACAACCTCGAGCTCCAGCTCTTCCCAGCCGCTGATGCACTCTTCAACAAGCACCTGACCAACAAGGCTTGCCTGGAGGCCTCTTGCGCAGACAACCTTCAGTTCATCCACATTGTATACCATACCGCCGCCGGCACCGCCCATGGTATAGGCAGGACGGAGTACCACAGGATACTTAAGCTTCTCAGCAATTTTTACGGCTTCTTCAACAGAATAGGCAACCTCACTGCGTGCCATCTCAATGCCGAGCTTATCCATGGTTTTCTTGAATTCAATACGATCCTCACCACGTTCAATCGCATCAACCTGTACGCCAATTACCTTGACATTGTACTTTTCAAGCACGCCTGCTTCGGAAAGCTCAGAACAGAGATTCAGACCGGACTGACCACCAAGGTTGGGAAGAAGTGCATCGGGGCGCTCCTTTTCAATAATCTGGGTAAGTCTTTCCAGATTGAGCGGCTCAATATATGTGATATCAGCAACGTCGGGATCCGTCATGATTGTGGCAGGATTGGAATTAACCAGCACAATCTCATAGCCGAGCTGACGCAGCGCCTTACAAGCCTGTGTTCCGGAGTAATCGAACTCACAAGCCTGTCCGATGATAATCGGACCGGAGCCAATGATCATAATCTTGTTAATATCCTGTTTTTTTGGCATACTTCTCTCCCTACCCGTGCAAAACGCACGATTTTATTTAGATTAGCGAAAAGAAATCGCTTTCTTTACTATCATACCACAAAATGAAGAAAATTGCAAGATGTAACTGCAAAATCGTATGATATTTTTTTCATTGTGCACATTATCCACATTCCACGCGATGAATTCTGTATATTATTACAAGAGTTCCAGTAAAATTTTGATTGCATTCCTCCTGCATTTGTGGTATAATTAAGAAAATTTTGCAGTTCACTTTTCTGCATTCCAGGAGGAGGGAGTATATTGAAACGAACACAACTGGTTTTGTGCTCTGCACTATTTTGCACGCCATTGCTATGTAACACAACGGCATCCTCAGCTTCACACTCCATCGGGGGCTGTCTCCTCTATCACAGCTATTCCTCATACGATACGCAGGACAGCAGGCTTTTCCTGTATGATTTTGGTTCCAATGAAACAATTGAAATGACGAGCGAAAGCTTTCAGCACGCGATGAATGCTGACTTTGGCAGCCATCCATATGATATTACTTTTATGGCAATTGATACACAGTCGAATGAATGGAATCTATATCGTTACAATGTGATCACTAAAGAATATGACTGTCTGACGCAGGCAAGCGGATTTCGCAATGAGGATCCGAAATTCTCCCACGACGGAAAATCCATTGTATTCAAGCGCGGTTGGTGGAATTCCGAAACAAATGATTTCTCCTATGCTCTTGCGGAGCTGTCTCTTCCATCAATGGATGTGGAGCTGCTGACTGATGATGCAGCGGAGAGATCCATGCCCTATTACTCGGACGATGGTACATGGATTTACTACGCACAAAGCGGCTCAGATGCGGACGGAATCCATCGTCTTAATCGCGCCACTCTGGCAGCAGAAGCAGTGTATGTCCAAGGGGACCACGCGTACTATCCGGTGATTCTTGGCGATGCGTTGTATTTTACCAAATGGTACGACAGCAATAATCCGATGGATTGTATTATGTCATTTGCTGACGGAATTATGCCCTTTTGTGACGGTACAACAAATGTTTCTGACCCCTGTCCCCTGCCCGAAGGCGGCATGATTTACAGCAGCACTCTCCTTGGAAGCTATGACTTATATCTTTGGGACGGCTCAGACAGCTGCGAACTTAATCAGCTCAATTCCGAGCAGCAGGAGCTTGGTGCAGCCTATTTTTCACCGCTTCAGAGGAGGCAATTGGTTGCAAACGCAACGGATTTTCTGCTTGGACGAACCCATATACCAATGAATATGGACGCCGATGGGGATGGTTGTGTCAATGCATTCGATCTGGCTTTTTTTAAAAAGAATCAATAGTTACAAAAAAGCCCTCCGGTAGATCCGGAGGGCTTTTCAAATTAGTTAATTGTACGCTTTACATAGGTTGTGTGGAGCAGCTCGTGAGCCTTGTGGCTGTTGGGCTCGCCCAGGAATTCCTCGTAGAGCTTCTTTACATCTGCATTCTGATGGGACAGACGCAGTTCCTTAGCAGCATCCTCATCGTAGAGTGCCTTTGCTCTCAGCTCACGCAGATCTGCGAAGTTGCGAACACTTGCAGGCTGCTGAGGCTGCCCGCCGCCGTTTACACAGCCGCCGGGGCAACCCATGATCTCGATGAAGTGAACTTCCTCGCCATTCTGAACGGACTTCAGGAGTTCCTTTGCGTTAGCCAGACCACTTGCAACTGCTACCTTGATCTCGGTGCCAGCTACATTGTAGGTCTTGCGCTTGATACCGTCAGTACCACGAACATCAGTGAACTCGATTACCTTATCCTCGCCAGTCAGCCAGCAAGCTGCAGTTCTCAGAGCAGCTTCCATAACACCGCCGGTTGCACCAAAGATGTCACCAGCGCCTGCGGACAGACCGAGCGGGTTATCGAAGTCCTCATCGGGCATAGCTCTGAAGTTCAGGCCTGCACGACGAATCATTCTTGCGAGCTCTCTTGTAGTCAGTACATAATCTACATCCGGTACGCCTGCTGCGTTCTGATCGTCTCTGCCGATCTCGAACTTCTTAGCAGTACAGGGCATTACGCTGACAACAACGATATCCTCAGCCTTTACGCCGATCTTCTCAGCATAGTAGGTCTTTGCGATTGCGCCGAGCATCTGGTGAGGAGACTTGCAGCTGGAGAGGTTCTCTGTCATCTCAGGGAAGTAGTGCTCACAGTACTTAACCCAGCCAGGAGAACAGGAAGTGATCAGCGGGAGCTTGCCGCCGTTCTTGAAGCGATCCATGAACTCGGTAGCTTCTTCCATAATGGTCAGGTCAGCTGCCCAGTCAGTATCGAATACATCATCAAAGCCGAGACGGCGCAGGGAAGCAGCCATCTTGCCCTCAACATTGGTACCAATCTCGTAGCCAAACTCTTCGCCCAGAGCTGCACGAACTGCGGGAGCAGTCTGTACGATCACTCTCTTGGAAGGATCAGCAATTGCTGCAAATACATCGTCGATATATTCCTTTTCGGACAGAGCGCCTACAGGACATACAGCGATACACTGGCCGCAAGCAACACAGCTTGTTTCGCCCAGACCCATATCAAATGCACTTGCAATTGTAGTAGCAAAACCACGCTCGTTAGCACCGATAACGCCAACGCCCTGGGTCTTGCCGCAAACTGCTACACAACGACGGCACAGGATGCACTTGTTGTTGTCACGATACATATGAACTGCGGATGCATCCACATCATGATCAATCATTTCGCCATCAAATGTGTTTGCATTCTCAACGCCGAGATCATTTGCAAGCTTCTGCAGTTCGCAGTTGCCGCTTCTTACGCAGGACAGGCACTTCTTGTCATGTGTGGAAAGAATCAGCTCAACTGTCTTCTTTCTGGAATCCAAAACCTTCTTGGAGTTGGTCAGAACCTCCATACCCTCAGTTACAGGGTATACGCAGGCAGCTACCAGACGGAAGCCTCTGCCTTCGTTTGCTTCAACCATACAGATACGGCAAGCGCCGATCTCGTTGATTTCCTTCATATAGCACAGGGTGGGAATCTCCACGCCTGCAACATGTGCAGCTTCCAGAATTGTAGAACCCTTCGGAACAGAAACTGCAATGCCATTGATTTTTACATTAATATCTGCCATGTCTTTGTTCCTCCTTAGCCCTTGGAAATTGCCTTGAACTTACATGTGGGCAAGCAAGCTCCACACTTCACGCACTTATTGGTATCAATTGCCAGGGACGGCAGCTTGTGACCGGGTGCTGTGTAATCAGTCTTAGTAATCGCGGATGCAGGACACTGTCTTGCGCACATACCGCAGCCGATGCACTTCTCAGCATCAATGGAGAACTGCAGCAGATCCTTACATACGCCAGCAGGACACTTCTTATCCACTACATGAGCAACATACTCTTCGCGGAAGTTCTTCAGTGTGGACAGTACCGGGTTCGGAGCTGTCTGACCGAGACCGCAGAGGGAGTTAGCCTTGATGTAGTAGCAGAGTTCCTCGAGCTTGTCGATATCTTCCAGAGTTGCCTGACCCTTTGTGATCTTGTCGAGCATCTCATACATACGCTTTGTACCGATACGGCAGGGTGTGCACTTACCGCAGGACTCATCAACTGTGAATTCCAGGAAGAACTTAGCGATGTCTACCATGCAGTTGTCTTCGTCCATTACGACCAGACCGCCGGAGCCCATCATGGAGCCGATTGCGATCAGGTTGTCGTAGTCGATCGGAATATCCATATTTTCAGCAGAAATGCACCCGCCGGAAGGACCACCTGTCTGTGCAGCCTTGAACTTCTTGCCGTTCGGAATGCCGCCGCCGATTTCCTCAATAACTGTACGCAGAGATGTACCCATAGGAACCACTACGAGGCCAGTATTGTGAATCTTACCACCGAGTGCAAATACCTTTGTACCCTTGGACTTCTC
>JAZQAA010000090.1:0-4371 GCA_045544975.1 Oscillospiraceae bacterium
AGCGCGTCTGCCTATTCCGCCATATCCGCAGCGGTTTATTCTCTTGACTCAACGAATAATATTATAGCATATCTTTCCGTCTTTGTCAAGTGTTTTTTCAAAAAAAATATTACATCTACAAAAAATCCCATCAATCGGTAAAATTAGCTCTACAGGGAACGGGTGATTTTTCGCTTTGACTTTGTGTAATTGTGACAATTTCTGTGAAATAGAAAGGTTTTATCAAAAAACTATAGAAAAAAGATTGATTCTATGTTATAATATATGTGTATGTGATTTTTTCAATGAGGAAGTGTAACCATGTCAATCTATCTCGATCATGCCGCAACCACTGCTCCTGCCAAACAGGTGATTGATGCAGTTGTTCGCTGCATGGAAGAAACCTACGGCAATCCCTCTTCGCTGCACCGCATGGGACTTGCAGCGCAGCTTCTTATGGATGATGCCCGTGCTGCAATTGCAGATGGACTCAGCTGCGATGCCGCATCCATTATATTTACTTCCGGTGCAACCGAGAGCAGCAATCTTGCACTTCGCGGTGCTGCAGCTGCCTACGGAAAACGGCGCAGGCATATTGTTACATCCGCTGTCGAACACGCATCAGTGAGAAGTACCATTGATGCTCTTGAAGCACTGGGATTTCAGATTACACGCATTCTCCCAAGGGAGGACGGTGAGTTCCATTACAATGATTTTCTGGACGCTGTTACAGACGATACCTGCCTGATTTCCATGATGCTCTGTGAAAACGAAACCGGAAGAATTCTGCCGGTACAGAGGGTATTCAAGACCGTTAAGAAGCGTTATCCGGATGTTATTACGCACTGTGATGCTGTTCAGGCATTCATGAAGATTCCCTTTAAAGCAAAGGATCTTTCAGCAGACCTGATTTCGATCAGTGCGCATAAAATTCACGGGCCCAAGGGCGTGGGTGCACTCTACATCCGAAAGGGAATTCGTGTTCTTCCGCTCGTCACAGGCGGCAAGCAGGAAAAATCCATTCGTCCCGGAACGGAATCTGTTCCGTTAATTGCTGGCTTTGGGGCGGCTGTACAAACGATGCAGTCCACGATCGTACAGCGCTATGAAACCGCTCAGAAAAGAAAAGTGTTCCTTTTATCGATGCTTCCTGACGAAATCCGTATCAATAGCTCTGAGCAGGGGAGTCCTTACATCATCAATTTCTCCGTACCGGGAATCCGCTCCGAAATTATGCTGCATTTTCTTGAGAGCAAGGAAATCTATGTCTCAAGCGGTTCAGCGTGCTCCAAGGGCGCAAAGAGCGGTGTGCTCTCTGCATACCAGATTCCGGATGATCTTGCGGACTGTGCAATCCGTGTCAGTATTTCCGCTGAAACAACGGAAGAGGAGCTTTCCGCGCTTTGCAATGCAATCGAAGAAGGCCGCAGAAATTTAATACACAAATCCTGAATATTATTAATGTGAGGTAACAATTATGGAAGAAGTAATTCTTGTAAAATTCGGAGAGATGGCACTAAAGGGACAGAACAAGTCCACATTCGAAGATCAGCTCAAACGCCAGATCAAGATGCGCCTGCGTTCTCTCGGTGCATTTAGCTACAGCAGCGCGCAGTCCACAATTTATATCAGTCCGCAGGAAGACGGCATTGATCTTGATGAAGCAATTGAAAGACTGCAGAAGGTGTTCGGCATTGCTTCCATCTGCCGCGCCTGTGTCTGCGAAAAGAATTTTGATGATATCGTTTCAAAGGCTAAGGAATATCTCGCTGAAACCCTTGAGGATGCCAGAAGCTTCAAGGTGGAAGCCAAAAGAGCTGACAAAACCTTCCCCATGAAATCGCCCGAGATCTGCTGCGAGCTTGGCGGCATCCTCTGTGAGAAGTTCACCCATCTAAAGGTGGATGTCAGAAATCCGGAAATTACCGTCATGGTAGAGGTTCGTGACACAAATGCCTATGTTCATGCTGTGAAAATCAAAGGCGCAGGCGGTCTTCCCCTTGGAACAAGCGGCAAGGCAATGCTGCTGCTTTCCGGCGGAATCGACAGCCCCGTTGCAGGCTACATGATGGCAAAGCGCGGCGTCATCTGCTCGGCAATTCATTTTGTCAGCCCTCCATATACTTCCGACCGTGCACAGCTCAAGGTGGAACAGCTCTGCGACAAGATTACGGATTACTGCGGCAGCATTAATTTCTATTGTGTTCCGTTTACGGAAATTCAGGAAGAAATCAAGCGTCGCTGTCCTGAGGAATATTTCACAATCATCATGCGCAGACTGATGATGGAGATTGCACAGAGAATTGCGCAAAAGGAAGGTTCCCTCGCTCTGATCACAGGCGAGAGCGTTGGTCAGGTAGCAAGTCAGACGCTCCAGGCAATGGCGTGCACGGACGCTGTTTGCAGAATCCCCGTGTTCAGACCGCTGATCGGCCTTGATAAAACGGAGATTATTGACATTGCACGCAAAATTGACACCTTTGATATTTCGATTCTTCCCTATGAGGATTGCTGCACGGTTTTCACACCCCGTCACCCCAAAATCCGTCCGCAGCTTGAACAGATCGAATGTGCGCAGAATGCCGGAAACTTCGAAGAATTGGTTACAAGAGCTGTAACCAATACCGAAAAAAAGGTGTTCAAGGGGCATTTTTAAGGTTAATATAATGAACAAATTCGTATAAATTTGATGGAATTTTTGGTGAAGTCGCTGTGTTTGAACATATGGATATTATTGAAGTTGTTGATTTCTCAGATTATCAAACCGGAAATCTTGACAAAACAGTTACAAATGTTGTAAAATTATTAAAGCAGAAAAGCGAAAAAATCGCGACAGCGGAGAGCTGTACCGGCGGAATGCTTTCTGCATGGATCACCTCGGTGGATGGGGCATCTTCCGTCTTTGAATGCGGATTGTGCACCTATTCTAACAGGTTTAAAGAATCACTGATTCATGTTCCTTCCGATATTCTCAAAGCGCACGGCGCAGTCAGCTGGCAGACAGCTCATGCCATGGCCTCCGGACTGAGTCGATTAAGCGGCGCGGATCTTGTATGCTCCGTCACAGGAATTGCAGGTCCTCAGGGAGGTACACCCGAAAAACCGGTGGGTACGGTATATGTCGGAATGCAATATCATGGAGTCAGTCGAGTGTATCTATTAAAGCTTTGGAATGCAAATGGTACAGGACGAAGATTCAATAGGGAAGTAACAGTTGCTTTTGTTCTGAAAACAGCTGAACAATTACTGATGGAGGAAATTTCATGAGCAAAGAACACGAAGAATCCTTAGATTCTTATGAAAATAACACTCAGGATTCCTCTGCTGAACCGGTCGAATCAGCTGATCCTGCATCTGAACAGCCGGCTGTCAATTCTAAATTCCTTGCTATTAAGTCTGCACTGAAGCAGAAGGAAGAGGAAGCACAGCAGGAGGAAATGAAACTGCACATTGCAGATAAAGTAAAGAAAATGAAGTCTGCGAAATCCAATCCGGAGGAACCCGTTGAAGAAGCACCTGCAGAACAAGCAGAGGCTTCGGAAGCTTCTGAGGAAACTACTGAAGATACAACTGAGGAGACTGCTGAGGAGACACTGCAGGAGGAGGCTCCTGAGGAGCAGGAAATCGCTGATGAAGAAGTAAAACCCAAGAAAACCAAAAAGACGAAAAAGAAAAAGGCGGATCAGAAAGCAAAGAAATCCTCCAAAAAGAAAAAGAAGAAGAAAACATTCGGCGCAAGAATGCGGGATCTTTTTCCGAAAAAGGGTGATGGATTCTTTGAATCCTTCCGTAAGGTTGTTTTCCTTTCGTCATCTGTGATTTTTGTGATATGCCTTGTTCTAATTGCGGACTATTTCTGGGATAACTACCAGAATGCGCAGCTGACGGATGATCTGAGAGATCTGTATTCCGTTCAGACAAAGCCAAATGAGGATAAAGAGGATCCCACGGAAGCACCGACAAACGAACTCGGGGAAGCTTACGAGTATTACGCGCTTCTTGATGGTGCAGAGCGACTGCTTGCCATCAATCCCGATGTAGTGGGCTGGATTTCTATTCCTGACACGAATGTCAGCTATCCGATTCTGCAGAAGAAGGATGATCCGCTTGGAAATGAATATTACCTTGAGCGGAATATCAATCTGGAGGAAGCAAGAGCCGGTTCGATTTTCCTGGATTTCAGAAATAATCTGGACTATGTCATTGAAGGAAAGAAGCAGGCCGAAAATTCACAGAATTTAATTATCTATGGACATAATATGCAGGATGGCTCTATGTTCGGCGGACTGAAAAATTATATCAATTACGCAGATTATTACAGTGAGCATCCGATTGTTGAGCTCAATTCCAACTACAGAACATACCAGTACAAGATCTTTGGTATGATTGTAG
>JAZQAA010000091.1:0-2857 GCA_045544975.1 Oscillospiraceae bacterium
GGGGGTGCTGCCGCACCCCCACCCCGCCCTCCTGCGGAGGGCATTTTTCTGTAATTGCGCTTGACATTTGCGCTGGGATATTCTATAATGAAAATAGAATCCATCATTGAAGGTGATTGCGCTTATGCCGGAATATTTAGATATCTATGACAAAAAACGCAGGCTTACCGGAAAGACCATTCTCCGCGGCACTCCTTTGCAGGCGGGAGAATTCTGTCTGGTTGTGCACCTGCTTTTATTTGATACCAATGGGCGTTTTCTTGTTCAGAAACGCACCGATGACCGTGCTGCCTGGCCGGGAATGTGGGATATTTCTCTCGGCGGCCACGCCCAGTCGGGCGATACCAGCGAACAGGCACTTGCCCGTGAAGCTGCGGAGGAGCTTGGACTGCAGGTTGATGTCTCCGATTCATCGCCCGTTTTCTCCTGCCGGATGGGTCATGTCCATGATGATTACTGGATGGTGCAGGTGGATGCGGAAGCCGTGTCGCTGCGTCCCCAGAAGGAAGAGGTTGCAGAGCTTCGCTGGGTAAATCGTGAAGAATGGGCACAGCTGCTTGAAAGCCACCAGGTCATTCCCTATACCTTCTCGCCCTATCTGTTCGACCTTTATGACAAGCAGTTTCCGGGATTCCGGTTGTTTCCCCGTGGAAATCCTGCCAGCATCCGCGGCGCGGTCTTTGATATGGACGGTCTGCTGCTTGATACGGAACGCGTTGTCTGCCGGGCATGGGATGAAGCAGCAAAACGCACGGGCTTTACCGATGTGGAGTTTGCCAAGCGCTCCTGCCTTGGCATGAATGAAGCGAGCACACGCGCGTTTTTCCTTCGCACCTATGGGGAAGACTTCCCCTACGATGCCTTTCGTTCCCTGACCAGACAGCTGGCGCATGAGGTTCTGGATGTCCATGTTCCTGTGAAGGAAGGTGCCGCACAGCTGCTTGCCGATCTGAAGGAAAAAGGCATTGCACTCGCTGTAGCAAGCTCCACGAGAGAGGTCACTGTCCGCGACCAGCTCAGCCGCGCAGGACTTCTGCCCTATTTTTCCGCCGTCATCACCGGCGATATGGTTACACATGGCAAGCCGCATCCGGAAATTTTCGCGAAGGCCTGCAAGGCACTGCAGCTTCCGCCGGAAGAATGCCTTGGCTTTGAAGACTCCGTCAACGGCATCCGGAGTGCCTTCCGCGCAGGAATGTATCCGGTTCACATTCCCGATCTTGCACCTGCCAATGCAGAAACACAGGCCCTCTCCTGGAAGGTATTCTCTTCCCTGACGCAGGCGAAGCAGGAACTTCAGCCCTGGCTGCAGCCACAGCAACACAAGGAGGTAACAACACCATGACGATTCAGATTCCATGCAATATCTGTCTGCGCCCTGTTACAATACAGGATCATTCTGCTTCCATGAAGTGCCCGCACTGCCAGCATTTGCAGGGTTTGCCAAGGCTCAGGAATGAAAGTAAGGTAAGGCTCCTCGACTATGCAGCGCACCATCGCAGTGAACGCCGGTTTAAGGAAGCACTCTCCGCTTATCAGAAAGCCCTTTCCTACGATCCGGAAGATCCGGAAGTATACTGGTTGATGGCACTCTGCCAATACGGCATTGTCTACGAAGAAGTGGATGGCTGCTATGAAATGCGGATGTACAGCTGTCTCGAAAAATCCATCTATATGAGCAGCTACTACAAGGCAGCCATCAAATTTTCTCATCCTCAACAGCGAAGCCTCTATTTTAATGCTGCAAAGGACATTGACGAGCTGTTCCGTACAACGCACGAAGCTGCCAAGCTGGAACTGCAATACGATGTATTTGTATCCTGCCGCGGCTTGTCACAGACAACCGGCAACACGCAGGATCTGATGCTGGCAAGTCAGCTGATCAGTCTGCTCAAATCCGAAGGTATTCGTGTTTATGCACCGGCAGTGGAAAAGGATCCCCGTCCGCTCTATGAGCAGCAGCCGGCTGTTATGGCAGCGCTTCACAGTGCACGCATTCTGCTTCTGGTCGGATCCAAAACACGCAGCTTCACATCTCCCACAGTACGCAATGACGCGCTCCGGTATCTTGCGCTTATGAAGGACGGCAAAAAGCGTGCAATCGCAGCCTACCGCGATATGACAAGATATGATCTTCCGGAAGAATTTGCCCATCTTGAGGCAGTGGATCTCTCCGAATCCGGTGCTTCCACAAAACTCGTACAGACCATCCGCGAGCATCTCGAAAAGAACTGATCTTCGAAATAGATCAAAGCGCATTCTGTCAGAAGAATGCGCTTTCTTTTTTTAAAAATATGAAGTATAATTATATTTGTTTTTTTCTTCACATTTTATTTACGATCATTTCTGGCTTAAAACAGCCAATTTCCATTGACAAATTTTTGTAAAAATTGTATAATAAATACAGCAAGTAATTGCAAATCGTTTCATCAAATTTTAAAGAGGGGGAAAACTTATGCACAACTTTAACATGGGCAGAATTGTTTCCGCTGCGGCCGCTGCTGCGATGGTCGTTTCGGGATTCGGATTCCTGCCAAAAACAGAACTATCCGCTGATGCAGCCGGCTCGCTGACCGGTCTGAGCGCAAGACAGATCACAGATCAGATGATCATCGGCTGGAATCTCGGCAACACACTCGATGCACACGGAAGCAACATCTCCAATCCGGAGAAATCCGCAATGCAGTGGGGCAATCCCGCACCTACCAAGGAGCTTATTGAAACAGTCAAGAACGGCGGTTTCAACACCATCCGTATTCCGACCACATGGTACGAACACATTGAGTACAGCGATGCTGAGCAGATGTACATCGTCGATGAGGACTGGATGGGTTATGTCAAGCAGATTGTTGACTAT
>JAZQAA010000092.1:0-2812 GCA_045544975.1 Oscillospiraceae bacterium
GGTTCGGGCTTTTTGCTATAGGAGTCAAGAGGAATCACATTCCTCTTGTGTGGGAGGAATATCGCGAAGTGACAGAGGGAACGGGATCCGGTTAGGATCAAAGCCCCCACATGGGTTCACTGAAGCACTCGCAAATTATAATTTGTACACCCATCCATACAATGAAAATAATACCATGAAGAGCAAAAAATGTCAATGTACAGGAGCTTATCCGTCATGGGAGATGCTTGCCCGTTCCCATGCACGAAGCAGAAGCTCCGTGGCAATTCCGGTCAGGCAGCCCATCAGCACGCCGCTGACAAGCAGGAACGGTGCATAATACAGTACGCCGCCGCTTCGCAGATACAGCCATGCCACAAGCAGCTGTCCGGCATTGTGAAAAATACCGCCCATCACGCTGACAAACCACAAAGAGCGGTTTTGCAGGATGCGGCAGAATACAGCCATTGCAAGCAGGCTCAGCATTCCTCCGGCGAGGGAATAGCTCAGTGAAACTGCCTGCCCCGTCAGAAGATTGCCAAGGAATACACGCAGCAGCAGAACTGCAGCGGCTTCCCTTTCCGAAAAGTTCACAAGAAGAAAAAGCGTCACAATATTGGCAAATCCGAATTTGATTCCCGGAATGCCAATGGGCAGTGAGAACTGCGCTTCAATCAAAAAGAGCGATAGCGCAATGGCGGTCATCATCGAGAGTACAAGCACTCTCCTGAGTCGTTCATGAAACGATTTCTGCTGCATACACCCTCCTAATACGCCTGAATGTCGATTACGGAATCCTGCCCATCGCCGATGACCGCAATCACAATATGATGCGGCAGACACACAATCGGTACGCCCTGTCCGGTGAGCGGTGCCATTCGGGTACATCTGCCGTCCGGGCAGTTCGCTGACTGCATGGAAATGGTACCCGGTTCCACAAGAATGCAGTTTTCTTCGCCGTCTTCTCCAGTCAGCACGACCGTGTAAGCTTCCGTCACAGCGGTCAAATCAATGCGCGCCATCTCCTCGCCATTCTGCGTGATCACGGCAACGGTACCGGAAGTATTCTGATTAACTGCAATGCATCCCAGAATTCCGGCAAGGAGCAGCACCAGCGTAATGCTGCCGAGTATCAGATTTCGTCTCATTCGTTTTCCGTCCTTGTCAGTTCATATTGCGCCATGCCGGAGGAAATAAGGAATTCCCCGTCCTCGGTAATGAGCAGTGCCTCCACATCGGGCAGGCTTTCCACAAGCGCCATGCCTTCCTCAGCTCCCAGCACAAAGACTGCAGTGGAAAGCGCATCACTTGTCAGGGAGGACTGCGCAAGAATGGTGACGCTTGCAAGTCCGGAATCGGCTGGATAACCGGTTTTGGGGTCAAGAATATGATGATAGAGAATGCCGTCCTCCTCAAAATAGCGTTCATAGGTACCGGATGTCACAACGGACAGATCCTCTGCGCTGACAGTTGCCGCAATGGATTCGGGAGAAAAGGGATCTGTAATGCCGATTTTCCATGCGCTGCCGTCCGGTTTTGTGCCGATCGTCAGGACATTGCCGCCAAGGCTCAGGGCTGCGCTCTGCACGCCATGTGCAAGCAGTACTTCCTGCATTTCATCCGCAATATAGCCCTTTGCTACGGCACCGAAATGGAGACTCACGCCCGTTTCGAGAAGGCGGATCGTATTTCCTTCGATCTGAATCGGGTTATCGCTTTTGGGGAGAAGCGATAGAATCCGATCTTCTGCAGGAATTCCGGCATTTTCCGTGCCGATTCCCCAGAGCGCAATCAGCTCCCCCATGGTGCAGTTCAGCGCGCCGCCGGAAAGCTGACTGTAATACTGAGCCTCTTCTGTGAGAAAACGAAAATCCTCCGAAACTGGGACAGCATCCTCAAAAGCAGCAACATTGACAGCACACAACTCACTGTCTTGAATGGTGGGAGAAAAGATCTGTTCCAGAGCGCGGGCGCGGTCAAATGCCGCATCCACGGCTTTTTGCAGTGCATCGTCATCACTGCCGTAGGCGGTAACGGTCACATAGGTGCCGAGCAGTTCTTCGGTGTACTGGACGGACTGCGGCTGCTGTGCTGTACAGCCGGTACTCATAAGCAGCAGGGTGCTGAGCAGTGTGAGTACTTTGCGCATGGTATTCTCCCCCTCTCAATGTGATAGTTTCATTATACTGGATTTTTGGGGGGATGTCAAGGAAATGGGAAAGGACATTTGACAAAACTGAACAATGAACTTGTCGCGAATAAAACGCGGTGCTAAACGCGTTTTGGCAGGGGACAGGGGATGGGCAGTTTGTTGCAACTACTCGAGAAAAAATAATCTCCTCATTTGGACACTCCCAAAGCAAATCCACCACTTGCTTTTTTCCCAGAAATATGCTATAATGATAAATACTGCGTTTGCAGTGCGATGAGAAGACAATGCCCCCTGCGGGCTGATACAGAAAGAGGAACAATATGGCAAAACAACAGGAATACGGTAACGACAGTATTACGATGCTGAAGGGACCTGACAAGGTCCGGAAACGCCCCGGCGTTATTTTCGGTTCCGATGGACCCGACGGCTGTGCGCATTCCATTTTTGAGATTATCTCCAATTCCATTGACGAGGCAAGAGCCGGCTTCGGTGACAAAATCATCATCACACGCTGGAATGACGGCACCATCGAGGTGGAGGATTTCGGCCGCGGCTGCCCTGTGGATTACAACAACACCGAGCAGCGCTACAACTGGGAGCTTGTGTACTGCGAGCTGTATGCAGGCGGTAAGTACGATGATGGTGCGGAAGTCGGATCGTAGCCATGTCGTTCTGTGAGCC
>JAZQAA010000093.1:0-4916 GCA_045544975.1 Oscillospiraceae bacterium
CTGTCGCGCAGGAGCTGGGTTCTGTAGATGAGGGAGTGCATCAGAATGTTCTGACTCGGGTTAAATCTGCCGATTTCATCCCAAGAGAAAATCTTGTCCACTGGCATCTTTCCGGTGTACTTGACCGTGTGGCTTGTTCCATCCTCCATGTGCTCGTAAACATAATTGGACAGGAGCATATCCACCGGATGCGGCAGCTTTGCGAATTCTCTGAGCTTGGCAAGAATCTTCTGCAGCGCTTCCTCATTTACCCAGTCATCTGAATCGACCACCTTGAAGTACAATCCCGTTGCGCACTCTACGCCTTTATTCACACCGGAGCCATGACCGCCGTTTTCCTTGTGGATGGCTTTGACGATGGTAGGGTACTGCTCCTGGTAGCGGTCGGCAATTTCTGCGGTATTATCCTTGGCAGAGCCGTCATTGACAATAAGAATCTCAATTTCCTCACCGCCTGTCAGAAGTGTGGCAAGACAGCGCTCCATGTAGGCGGCAGAATTATAACAAGGTACTGTGACAGTGAGCAATTTTGACATTATACTTCCTCGTTTCTATAAAATTACAAGTAATATTATTCTGGCAATTCTTATTCGAATTATTATCAAAAAATAAAAAAACATACTTACATACAGTATACTATAAAATTCCATTTTAAATAAGAATAATTATTTAACAAACAGTTAACTATTAATGAATAAAAGAGCCGGAGCAGAAAAAAGACCGCTCCGGCGAACATAAAGAAGGAAATGATGGCGTTATTGCTGGGATTTTGCAAGCTTCCTGTATTTTTCCTTGGTTGCCATACCGCCGCGGATATGGCGTTCCTGCTTGTTCTGGAGGAGAACCTCCCGAACCTGTTCAGCAAGGGCAGGACGAATGATCCGAAGGCGTTCGCTGACATCCTTATGTACAGTGCTTTTCGAAATTCCGAATTGTCTGGCTGCCGCACGGACGGTTGTACGGTGTTCCAGGATATAGAGTCCGAGCATGATGGCTCTGTCATTTGTCTGATTGTGCATAACCTCACTCCCATTTCTGAATCTTCCCTTTTGGGGGTTCTGTTAACTATATGCGCAGCATTTCCGGGAATATGATATTTTCATAAAAATCGTTTTGCATTTTCGCAGAAAGTATGCTATAATAGAATGGATAAATCACAAGGGAGGTTTTCTGATGGAAGAATATGGATTGTGGATCGCTGTTGCAGCTGTATTGGCTGCGGCTGTAACGGTCTGCCTGGTGATGGGCATGCGCAGAAAAAAACGCCGGATTACAGAACCAATTCCCGGCGGCGGCGGCAGTTATACCATGTATCTTGAGGGCATGAACTGCGAACATTGTAAAGCCAATGTTGAAGCGGCGCTTGGTGCATTTCCTGGAATCCGCGCAGAAGCAGATCTGAAAACTGAAACTGTCAGGATTGCCTACAGCGGTTATCCCCAGCTTGAACTGCTCGATCAGCTGCGTGCTGCTGTTGAAGAGGCGGGTTTCAAGGTGAAGGAGATCAAGTAAAAGACTTGCAATTATAAGAAAAATGTGCTATAATAAAATGTGAGACTTTTTGAAAGATAGGAGGCTACATTCATGCTGAGTTCGCATAGCCAGCTTTCCTGCCCATCAACGGAAGAATGTATCCGTGAAGTAGCAGCATGGCTTTCAGCAATGCCGCAGCAGCCCCTTGCCTACCTGCACAGCTTTGGCTGTCAGCTCAATGTTGCTGATGGTGAAAAACTCAAAGGCATCCTTCGCAGTATGGGCTATGGCTTTACAGAGGATCCTGTTGAGGCATCCCTGATCCTGTACAATACCTGTGCAGTCCGTGAAAATGCGGAGGATCGTGTGTTCGGAACGCTTGGCAGCATCAAGAAGCTGAAAAGGGAGAATCCTGCATTGATTCTCTGCGTTACCGGCTGCATGACGGCGCAGGAGCACATTGCGGAAAAAATCCGCACATCCTATAGTTTTGTGGACATTGTGCTTGGTACCTCGGCAGTCAGCCGGCTTGCACAGATGCTTTATGCACATATGCATGGAGTCCGCCATGCACAGGATATCAAGACCTATATGGATATTCCGGAAGGACTTGAAAGCGTGCGCGACAGCAGCTTTAAGGCTTCCGTACCAATTATGTTCGGCTGCAACAATTTCTGCACTTATTGTATTGTCCCCTATGTCAGGGGGCGTGAACGCAGCCGTCGTCCGGATCAGATTATTGCTGAGGTGCGCGAGCTTGTGGCAAATGGCTACAAGGAAATCATGCTGCTTGGACAGAATGTCAACTCCTATGGCAAGGACCTTGCGGATGGCATGGATTTCCCCGCACTTTTGCGTGAACTTGACCGTATTCCCGGAGAATTCTGGATTCGTTTCATGTCCTCCCATCCGAAGGATGCAACGCCGGAGCTGATGGATGCGCTTTTAGAATGCCAGCATCTTGCAAAGCATCTGCATCTTCCGGTGCAGTCGGGAAGTGATGCTGTGCTTGAGCGGATGAACCGCCGTTACACCGTTGAGAATTACCTTCGCAAGGTGGCATATATCCGGGAACGGGATCCGGAGTTTTCGCTGACAACGGACTTGATTGTCGGCTTCCCCGATGAGACAGCGGAGGATTTTGAGGATACACTTTCCCTGATGGAGACGGTGCGTTATGACAATGTCTATTCCTTCATTTATTCCAAACGTACCGGAACGAAAGCGGCTGTGATGCCGGATTCGACAACGGATGCAGAAAAGAGCGAGAGAATGCAGCGGCTGCTTTCCCTGCAGCGTGAGATTTCTGTGGAGAACAACAAACGGTTTCTCGGCAGAACCATGCGCATTCTTGTGGACGGCGAAAGCCGCAAACGCCCCGGTATGCTGACGGGCCGCAGCACAGAGAATATGCTGACGGAATTTGCTGGATCTCCGGAGCTGATCGGCAGCTTTGTGGATGTCCGGATTACCGAAACACATAATGGTCTTGTGACCGGAATTTTAGTATAAGTATCAAAGGAGAAGAGAACTATGGATATTATTGAACTGACAAGAGAACTGGGTAAGGCAATTCAGGCTGATGACCGTTATATTGCGTACAATCTCGCAAGACAGGCAAACGATGAGGATGAGCAGCTGCAGAATCTTATCGGTGCCTTCAATCTCAAGCGCCTTGAGCTGAACATGGAAGCTGGCAAGCAGGATAAGAATCAGGAGCATATTGCAGAGCTGGATTCTGTGATCAAGGATCTCTACAAGCAGATTATGGAGAATCCGAAAATGAAGGTGTATAATGCCACCAAGACTGCAATGGATGATCTGCTCAATCAGATCAATACCATCATTACAATGTCTGCAAATGGCGCAGATCCTGCTACCTGTGATGTGACAACAGCATCCTGCAGCGGTGACTGCGGCAGCTGCGGCGGCTGCCACTAAGGCAGAAAATAGTATAAAATGATGTTCCGCATATCCGACTGGCAACAGAACGGATATGCGGTGCTTTGCAAAGAAAATAATGGATGAAGAAAGGCGGTACCCTCCGTGGAATGGAACAATATTGATATCAAGCAGCTTTCTCCGATGATGCGGCAGTATATGGAGACAAAGCAGAGCTGTCCGGATTGCGTGCTTTTTTATCGCCTGGGCGATTTCTATGAAATGTTCTTTGATGACGCGATCAGGGTATCACGGGATCTTGAGTTGACATTGACCGGACGGGACTGCGGCCTTGAGGAACGGGCGCCCATGTGCGGTGTACCGCATCACAGCGCGGAGCTGTACATCAAGCGGCTGATTGATCTTGGTTATCGCGTAGCTATCTGCGAACAGATGACGGATCCTGCGTTGAGCAAGGGCCTTGTGGAACGTGAGATCGTCCGCATTGTGACACCGGGTACGGTGATTGAGAATAATATGCTCGATGATGCGTCCAATAATTTCCTTTGCAGTGCATATTACGGCGTGGATGGTGCTGCACTTTGTTTTGCTGATCTTTCTACGGGTGAGGCGGCAGTCTATCCGATTTCCGAAAAGAACTGCGAAGACGAGATCATTAACCTGTTCTCACGCTATAGTCCTGCGGAGATTGTATTCAACAAGGCGTTTCTCTCACTGACAGAGGTGGGGAATTTCCTCAAAATCCGCCTGCAATGCGCTGCATCCCTCCGGGATGACCGCTGTTTTACACCGGAATCCATGGCGGATGTGGTATGCCAGCAGTTTTCTGTTGCCTCTCTCAAGGATCTTATGCTTCAGGAGGATGGCTGTGAAACCGCTGCTGTCTGCGGTTTGTTCGAATACATCCATAATACACAGAAGGTGCCGGTGGGCAGATTTACCCACCTTGAACGCAATGACAGTGCGGCATATATGGCACTCGATTACAATGCACTTCGCAATTTAGAGCTTGTGCGCACGATGCGTACGGGAGAGAAAAAGGGCACGCTTCTCTGGGTGCTTGACAGTACCCGTACTTCCATGGGCAAGCGAATGCTCAAATCCTGGGTGGAACGCCCGCTTCGGAGTCCTGCAAAGATCATGGCACGCCTTGATGCCGTAGAACTTTTGATGAAACACAGCATGGAGCTTTTGGATCTTGAGGACTGCCTTGACAGAGTGTATGACCTGGAACGTCTTATGACAAGAATTGTGTATCAGAAGGCAATGCCCCGTGATCTGCGAGCTATGGCAGCCACAGCAAGGGAGCTTCCGCAGATGAAAGCGATTCTGGAATCCCTTTCGGATTCTGCGCTGCTTCGTCAGCTCAATGCGCGTATTTCCGATCTGCAGAATATTGCCGATCTTGTTGATCGTGCAATCGTGGAAGAACCTCCGGCAGTCATTAAGGACGGCGGTGTGATCCGTGAAGGCTTTGATTCCGATCTTGACGAGCTGCGACGGATTCAGAACGGCGGCAGCACTCTGATTGAAGAAATCTG
>JAZQAA010000094.1:0-2945 GCA_045544975.1 Oscillospiraceae bacterium
TGCAACGACTTCGGTGCAGGCGGCGTTTCTGTTGCCATCGGTGAGCTGACGGACGGTCTGGTGATCGATCTCGGTGCAGTTCCGAAGAAGTACGATGGTCTGGACGGCACAGAGATTGCTATTTCCGAATCCCAGGAGCGTATGGCAGTTGTTGTTGCTGCTGAGGACGCTGATAAGTTCATCGAAGAGGCTGGCAAGGAAAATCTTCTTGCAACCAAGGTTGCCGATGTCATGGCAGAGCCTCGTCTGCAGATGGTATGGAACGGCAACACCATTGTTGACCTGTCCAGAGAATTCCTGAACTCCAACGGTGCAACTAAGTACACCGATATCACTGTAAAGGCACCCGTTACCTCCTCCTGCGACACACCGACGGATTGTCCGGAGTCCTGGACGGAACTGATGGCTGACCTGAATGTCTGCTCCCAGAAGGGTCTTGTGGAGAAGTTCGACTCCACTATCGGCGCAGGCACAGTTCTCATGCCCTATGGCGGCGCATACCAGATGACACCTTCCCAGGCAATGGCTGCGAAGCTCCCGGTTCTCACCGGCGAGACCGACACCTGCTCCCTGATGGGCTGGGGCTATAACCCCATGATCAGCGAGAGAAGCCCGTATCACGGTGCAATGCTGGCTGTCATTGAATCCATCGCAAAGGTCATCGCTGCAGGCGGTAAGCGCAAGCAGTGCTGGCTGACCTTCCAGGAATATTTTGAGAGAACCCAGAACGATCCTACTCGTTGGGGCAAGCCCATGGCAGCACTTCTTGGTGCTTACAAGGCACAGCTTGAGCTTGGCTGCGGTTCCATCGGCGGTAAGGACTCCATGTCCGGTACCTTCGAACAGATTGATGTACCGCCGACGCTGGTTTCCTTTGCAGTTTCCACTGCAAGCGCAGGCAAGGTAGTTTCCACAGAATTCAAGAATGCCGGTGATAAGGTAATCCTGATCACACCGGAATATGATATTAACGGTCTTCCGAATTTTGACAGCATCCGTGCTTGCTTTGACAAGATGGAGCAGATCATCGCAGACGGCAGAGCAAAGGCTGTTTGGACAGTTGGCTACGGCGGTGTTGCCGAGGGTATCGCCAAGATGTGTATGGGTAACAAGCTCGGCTTCACCTTCTCCGGCAGAATGACGCCCAATTCCCTGTTCAATCCCTGCTATGGCGCATTCATTGTAGAACTTGACGGCGAACCTGCTGAGGACGAAATGCTGATCGGTTCCACAACGGATGAATACAAGATCTACACCATGGACTACTCCGTATCCCTCGATGCTCTGCAGAGAACCTGGGAAGAGAAGCTTGAGTCCGTATTCCCCTGCCGTATCAAGACCACCGATGAAACACCGGAAACCTACAGCTTCCAGGCTGAGAATCGTCCGGCACCGGCTATCCACTATGCAAAGCCGCGTGTACTGATCCCGGTATTCCCTGGCACGAACTGCGAATATGATACTGCAAGAGCCTTTGAAAAGGCTGGTGCCATCGCTGAAACCCTGATTATCCGCAACCTGTCCGCAGCGGACATTGAAGCTTCCGTCAAGGCAGCTGCAGAGAAGATCGCACAGTCCCAGATTGTGATGATCCCCGGCGGCTTCAGCGGCGGCGACGAACCGGACGGCAGCGGTAAGTTCATCACAGCATTCTTCCGCAACCCTGAGGTGAAGGACGCAGTACACAGCCTGCTCCAGAACCGTGATGGTCTGATGCTCGGTATCTGCAACGGCTTCCAGGCGCTCATTAAGCTGGGTCTCGTACCGTTCGGTGAGATCGTGGATATGACTGACGAATCTCCGACACTGACCTTCAACACCATTGCTCGCCACCAGAGCATGATGGTTACCACAAGAATTGCGTCCAACAAGTCCCCGTGGCTCATGGACAGCAATGTGGGTGATCTGCACAGCATCGCGATTTCCCACGGTGAGGGCCGCTTCGTAGCACCGGAGGCTCTGATTCAGAGACTCGCTGCAAACGGACAGATTGCAACACAGTATGTGGATCTGACCGGCAAGCCCACCATGGACATCCGCTACAACCCGAACACCTCCATGGCTGCCATCGAAGGTATCACCTCTCCGGACGGCAGAGTACTGGGTAAGATGGGACACTCCGAGCGTAAGGGCACGGATATCTGCAAGAATATCCCCGGCGCAAAGGATCAGCACATCTTCGAAAACGGTGTTAAGTATTTCCTGTAATCATAATGATAAAAGCTGCACAGCATTTTGCTGTGCAGCTTTTTATTGGAGATGTTCAGTTATTCTCTAAATGCCATTCGAAAATAAAACTGTCTGCATAATAGCCGTTCTCGATGAGCATGGTGACAAATTCCTGTGTTTCGGCATTGTCAAGCCATGCGCATTCTTCGCCGAAACGGCAAAGCTCAATGAGCTGCCCATCGGACACAGCGTAGAGAGTTTCCTCACCATAATCCGCAATCTGCAGACCCCAGTCCGTCATTTCTGCATCCCGATAGCCTGCGGCATCCTCTGTGAATGCCAGTGAGAGCGAAAGATCCGCTGCGGAAAGGCAATTGACTCCTTCGGAACCGGAGAGCAGCTCCTCCGCTGCGGTAAGATAATCCGAGGCCGCAAGCTCCGTTCCGGTGATGTCCTGTGTATAGCGCTTTCCGTCCGTGCCGATGACTTCAAAATAGGTTCGGCTGCCCCATCCGGTTTCGCTCTCAATGATCTGCTCATCCATGATGATCAGCATGGGGATTGCTTTCTGCTCCGCAAGAAGTGCCCGTTTCATAAGTACAAGGTCGAAGCCGTCAATCCTTCCATCCCCTGTGAAATCCGCATTCTGCCAGCAGGTCAGATCCCCTGCGCAGACAAGCCATTTCTGGAGCATGATCACATCTGTGACGGAGAATTCCCCATCAAGATTGCAGTCGCCCTTCAGGTCAGAAGTTTCTTTCCGGTGAAGTCGGAGG
>JAZQAA010000095.1:0-6302 GCA_045544975.1 Oscillospiraceae bacterium
CACGCAGAATCTCAGCTTCCTTGTCAGCCTCTGCACGGAGGATCTTGGATTCCTTCTCAGCTTCAGCAACGAGTACCTGTGCCTTCTTCTCACCTTCAGCCTGGAGGATCTTCTCGCGGCGCTCGCGCTCTGCCTTCATCTGCTTTTCCATAGGATCCTGGATTTCACGAGGCGGCAGAATATTCTTCAGCTCAACGCGGATAACCTTGATACCCCAGCGGCCGGTCTCTTCGTCAAGGATTGCGGTGATCTTGTTGTTAATGACATCGCGGGAGGTCAGTGTGGAGTCCAGCTCCAGCTCGCCGATGATGTTACGCAGTGTGGTTGCGGTGAAGTTTTCAATTGCCATCATGGGGTTTTCCACGCCGTAAGTATAACGCTTGGCATCCGTTACCTGGAAGAACACAACCGTGTCGATCTGCATGGTAACATTATCCTTGGTGATAACCTGCTGCGGCTTGAAATCCACAACACGCTCCTTGATGGAAACCTTTCTTGCCACACGATCGAGGAAGGGAACCAGCAGGTGAGGGCCGGTCATCCACTCCGTACGGAAGGTGCCGAGTCGTTCCACTACATAGATGTACGCCTGCGGTACGATGCAGATGCAGCGGATAAGAATGATGATTGCAAATACAATCAGGCCAATGATCAGATAGCTTACAAAATTGTCCATTGTTAAAATCCTCCTTCAGATATGCTAACTTTAAACGGAAACGGTCTGTTCCGCAAGTGCAACATAAGCAGTTGTGCCGGAAATCTCCGTCACTGTAACGATGGTATCCACCGGAATTACCGCACCGTCACGCGTTCTGGCACGCCAGTTGACACCGCCGATCTTGACACGGCCGGTGTTTTCCGCAGAATTGATTTCCTCAATCACCTTGGCGGTTTTGCCGATCTCTGCATCAATATTGGTCGGGGTGACCTTATCCACCTTGAATTTCTTCAAAAGCGGTCTTGTTGCAATCAGCAGCAGAATGGAAACTGCAACAAAGACGATCATCTGTCCGAGCGGCGAAAGTCCGAACACTGCTGTGAAAAATGCAGCTAGTGAACCCGCGGAGAACCAAATGCAGATCAGCTGCATGGTTTCCAGCTCCGCAATGACGGTGCCGATGAAGATTGCGCCCCAGATGAACAGCCAGATGTGTTCCTGGATGAATGTGAAAAATTCGCTCATAAACTCTACACGCTCCTTTGTCGTGAAGCTTCGGGATGTCAATTGTTTTTACTTTTTATAGAAAATCACCAGTCCGTCATCCCTTTTGCAGACTGTACGCTTATTATAACACATTCCATCCTCGTTGTCAACGGATTTTATATAAGCGTAAATATTTTTTACCTTTTTGTAATGTTCTATGCCTTTGAAAGGGGATTTCTTTGAAAAACTTGAAAATCTCAAAAAAATAGATTGACTGAAAAATTGTTTTGTGATATAATAGAGGATATACGACCCTGCGGAGAATGCAGGGTAACGCAATTAGATCGCATGATAGGAGGCATCGGACAGTGTTTCAGATTGTCAGGAAAAAACAGCTGAATTCATCCGTTGTTATGATGGAGTTTGCAGCGCCCTATATTGCAAAGAAAGCGCAGCCCGGACAGTTTGTGATTTTCCGAGTGGATGAAACAGGGGAGCGAGTACCGCTGACCATTGCGGATTATGACCGTGATGGCGGTACCATCACATTGATTTTTCAGGTGGTGGGGCGTTCAACAGAAAAGCTTTCCGCACTGGAAGAAGGGGACAGCATCCTTGATTTAGTGGGACCGCTTGGACTGCCGACAGAGCTTCCTGAGGAAGTAAAACGCGTCTGTGTTGTGGGCGGCGGCGTTGGCTGTGCCATTGCCTACCCGCAGGCAAAGAGTCTGCACGCTAAGGGCATTCATGTGGATGTCATTGCCGGCTTCCGTTCGAAGGATATAGTGATTCTTGAGGAGGAATTCCGTCAGAATTGCTCGGAGCTGATTCTCTGTACGGACGATGGAACCCAGGGCAGACAGGGCTTTGTGACACAGGCACTGCAGGAGCAGATTGACAAGGGCGTGCAGTATGATGCTGTCATTGCCATCGGACCTGTGCCGATGATGAAGTTTGTCTGTGAGGTCACAAGACCTTATGGTATTCCTACCATTGTATCCCTTAACCCCATCATGGTGGATGGTACGGGAATGTGCGGCGGCTGCCGTGTGACAGTGGATGGAAAGATTCGCTATGCGTGTGTAGAAGGACCGGATTTTGACGGTCATAAGGTGGATTTCGATGAACTGATGCAGCGTAATGCCACCTATCGTGTCCGCGAGGCATCCTGCCGGATGCTCAGTCAGGCGGACAGCCTGAAATGATCGGAAGGAGTGGCGGTCATGCCGAATATGGCAATGAATAAAGTACCGATCCCGGAACAGGATCCCAAGGTACGAGCAAGAAATTTTGACGAGGTAACACTCGGTTATACAGTGGAAATGGCGCAGGAGGAAGCACAGCGCTGCCTGAACTGCAAGCATATGCCCTGCGTATCCGGCTGCCCGGTGGGAGTGCGGATTCCGGAGTTCATCCGGAAAATCGCAGAGGGCGAATTTGAAGAGGCCTATCAGATCATCAGCAGCACCAACGGACTTCCGGCTGTCTGCGGCAGAGTTTGCCCGCAGGAAAGACAGTGCGAGTCCAAGTGCGTGCGCGGTGTGAAGGGCGAACCGGTCGGCATCGGCAGACTGGAGCGCTTTGCGGCGGATCTGCATATGCAGAAGGCTGCATCAAAGGTGGAAAAGCCCGTGTCCAATGGGCACAAAGCAGCCATTGTCGGCGGCGGTCCCGCAGGTCTGACCTGCGCAGGCGATCTTGCAAGACTTGGCTATGAGGTAACTGTGTTTGAAGCATTCCATGTTGCCGGCGGCGTACTGATGTACGGAATTCCGGAATTCCGTCTGCCGAAGGAAATCGTGCAGAAGGAAATCCAGACGCTGCGTGATCTGGGTGTGAATATCATGACGAATATGGTCATCGGCAAGGTGCTCTCTGTGGAAGAGCTGATGGAGGAGGGCTATGAAGCCGTATTCATCGGTTCCGGCGCAGGCCTGCCGAGATTCATGGGAATTGAAGGCGAAGCACTTGTCGGCGTCTGCTCTGCCAACGAGTACCTCACCAGAATCAATCTGATGAAGGGCTACAAGGAAGAGTACGATACGCCCGTTCTTCAGTCGCGCAGTGTTGCCGTTGTCGGCGGCGGCAATGTGGCGATGGATGCGGCACGCAGTGCACTGCGCATGGGTGCGGATCATGTGTACATTGTGTACCGCCGTTCCGAAGCAGAGATGCCTGCCAGAAGGGAAGAGGTGCATCACGCAAAGGAAGAGGGCGTGGAATTCCTCACGCTGAACAATCCTGTGAAGATTCTTCCCGACGAGGAAGGCCGCGCAAGAGCGCTTGTCTGCCAGAAGATGGAGCTGGGCGAACCGGACGAAAGCGGCAGACGCAGTCCCGTTGCCATTGAAGGCTCCGAATACGAGCTGCCGGTGGATACCGTGATCATGGCGATTGGTACTTCACCGAACCCCCTGATCCGTACGACAACCCCCGGGCTGGAAGCCAACCGCCGCGGATGCCTTGTCGTTGATGAGGACATGATGACCACAAAGGAAGGCGTCTATGCCGGCGGCGATGCTGTCACAGGTGCGGCGACTGTCATTCTGGCAATGGGTGCCGGTAAGGCTGCTGCAAAGGCAATGGATGCCTATATGCAGGGAAAAACCGAATAACAAATTTTGATGGAGGTAGGAATGATGAACAAGAAAATGATGAAGAAGCTTGCAGCAATGACAGCTGCAGCGATGACAGCTCTCATGGGCACTGTGACTGCATTTGCAGAGGAGGCTGCTGCCGCAGAGGGACAGGTGAATTCCACAGGCGCAATGATGACATCCCTCTTGCTGCCGATTCTGCTGCTGGTGTTCCTGTACTTTATTATGATCCGTCCCCAGCGCAAGCAGGAGAAGGAAACTCTCGAGATGCAGAAGAACCTGCAGGTGGGCGATGAGGTCGTAACCATCGGCGGTATCGTGGGCATCGTAATGCGCGTGGAGGAGAACACCAAGACTGTCGTGCTGGAAACCGGCAGCGACCGTCTGAAGATCCGCATGATGCAGGATGCCATCCGTGAGAACATCACTGCAAGAGAGCAGGCTGAGGCTGACAAGAAGGCAAAGAAGGCTGCTATGGCAGCACCTGCTAAGAAGGACGAATAATTGAATGACTCCCTGCATAGGCTGTACAAAGTCAAAATGCAGGGAGTGATTTTTTTGCGCCGGTTCAAAGTGTGGAAGCAGCCGTTCTGGCGGCTGCTTTTGTCAATCCTGTGCGGTTTGGGATGGGCACTGGCAGGCATTCTGCCAATGGTGCTGCTCATGCTGAAGACGGGTGCTCCGGGATGGCTGCTTCGCAGTATGGCGGATGGCTTCTGGTGTCTGGGTGCCTTCCGCGGCGGCAGGACTGCCGGCTTTCATGCAAGGCATCAGGGAATCGGCAATGGGATTCTGACAGGGGCAGGACTGTGTGCGTGCCAGTTTGCGATGCAGCTGCATTTAGAAGGAGCGTGCTCCGCACATCTGCCGGTGCGCTGTGTGCTTCTGCTCTGCTTTGCGGCAGCGGGCGGTGTTCGGGGCGTAAATCTGAAACTCCAAGGACCGCCATATTAAGAGATTTACAGAAAAAATGTCAGAACCCCTTGCAATTACAGGAAAGATATGCTATAATATAAAAAAGAGTATATGCTCTGAACGAAACGGAGGTAAACGAATATGAAGCACATCAAGACCATCAACAAGGCAAACCTGAAGGAATCCGCTAAGAAGGGCGGCTGCGGTAAGTGCCAGGCTTCCTGCCAGTCTGCTTGCAAGACTTCCTGCACAGTTGCTAACCAGAAGTGTGAGAGATAAGGAATCTGACATTTCTTCACTGCCCTGCGCTCACCGTGCAGGGCGGTTTTTATGTGAATAACCGCGCTATGCGGAAACTATAATAAAGGATGAGAAACATGATTCATAAGTATTATTTGGGCGGTTTGTACATTGTCCTCGATGTCAACAGCGGCGGTGTGCATATCGTGGATGAGATGACCTATGACCTGCTCGATGATGTTCGTCCGCCCTTTGCGGATGAATGTCCTGCTGAGATTCTCGAAAAGCTTTCCGGCAAGTATGATGCCGAGGAGCTGAAAAGCTGCTATCTGGAGCTGAAATCCCTGTATGAGGACAAAATTCTCTTTTCCGAGGACGATTATGAGAAGTATGCAGCATTTGCGGTTGCATCCCCTGTCAAGGCAATGTGCCTGCATATCGCGCATGACTGCAATCTGCGCTGCAAGTACTGCTTCGCCTCCACCGGTGATTTCGGTACTGGCAGAAAGCTCATGCCTGTGGAAACAGGAAAGAAGGCAATTGATTTCCTGCTCGAACAGTCCGGAAACCGCGAGAATCTGGAGCTGGACTTCTTCGGCGGTGAGCCGCTGATGAATTTTGATGCTGTAAAGGAAATTGTGGAATACGCAAGAATCCGTGAGAAGGAATATGGCAAGAATTTCCGCTTTACGATTACCACCAATGGTATGCTTCTTGATGATGACAAGATCGACTTCATCAACAAGGAAATGTCCAATGTCGTCCTCTCCATCGATGGCAGACCCGAGGTCAATGACCGCATCCGCCTGACACCGAACAACAAGGGCTGCTATGATATTATTCTCCCGAAGTTCAAAAAGCTCGTAGATGCGCGCGATAAGAACAAGGATTACTATGTCCGCGGTACCTTTACAAAGTACAATCTCGATTTCTCCGAGGATGTATTCCATCTGAATGAAGCAGGCTTTGACCAGATCTCTGTGGAGCCGGTTGTCTGTGAAGACAAGTACCCCTATGCCCTCACCGAGGCGGATCTTCCGGCAGTGGCTGCGGAATATGAAAAGCTTGCACAGAGACTCCTTGAAAATGACAAGGCGGGTAAGCATTTCAATTTCTTCCACTTCATGATCGATCTTGATCAGGGACCCTGCGCCATCAAGCGCCTGCGCGGCTGCGGCTGCGGCAATGAATATGTTGCCATCACGCCCGACGGCGATATCTACCCCTGCCACCAGTTCGTCGGCATTGAGGAATACAAGATGGGCAACCTCGAAGAGGGAACCTTCGATATGGAAATGAAGAAGGTCTTTGCCGGAACCCACATCTACAATAAGCCCACCTGCCGTGACTGCTGGGCAAAGTTCTACTGCAGCGGCGGCTGTAACGCGAACAACTATCAGTACATG
>JAZQAA010000096.1:0-2294 GCA_045544975.1 Oscillospiraceae bacterium
GCTGTACCCGTGTAAAACCCATCAGAGATCATGGATGCGCAGACAATTGTCAGAAATCCCATCGGCAGAGCCACGCAGAAGCCGACAAACTGGAAAAGCAGCGCTTCGCCCTTCAGCCGGAGCAGCGCGCCCTTGTTTTTGTCCTTTGCCATCGTTTGCCCCCTATCAGAGATTGAACACTTCCTTGATGCTGTCGTAATGCAGGAAAATGCCTTCTTCGGCGAATTTCTCGATCTGCGCCTTGTCAGCGAGCATGAAGCCCGTCATTTCCTTGAGCTGGGGCGTTACATCGTCCTCGGTGAAATCCATCATGAAACGGTAGATGTCCACGAAATAGTTATCACCCTTGCTCTCGCGGCGGTAGCTGAACTGGTAGCCGCCCTCGGCATTGGTCACATCGAGACCGGTTTCCTCGAGAACCTCGCGCTTGACAGCAGTGAGGGAATCCTCTCCGGCCATCACGCCGCCGCCGGAGACCTCCCACCAGCCGGCAGCCCATGCCTTGTCCATGGCGCGCTTGGTGATGAGGAATTTCCCGTCCGGACGGCAGACAACGCCCAGTACAGTCAGATGGTAATCGCCCGGCTGCATGGTGAAGTCATTGCGCTCCATGGTGCGGCCTGTCAGCTGTTTGTTTTCATCATAAATATCCCAGTATTCCATAGTCTTAGACCTCCGTTATTGTTCACTGATAACAGTATATCATAAAATCCCCGTCTTTGCAAGAGGTTTTACGGAAGACTTCCTTCTATTTGCGGACTTCCGCCACTTGACATTTCCCATCAAATATGGTAAACTGTTGTTAAAGCTGCAAGGGATGCGGCTTTGTAATGAATGAATTGGAGGGTATGTACATGGAAATTAAAGATACAATTTTCAAGCTTGGTGAAGATGTGAAGAGCTCTGCAACCAGATTTGCAAAGGGTGCTGTTGACGGCTCTAAGAAGATGGCGGAGAAAATGAAGATCAAGCGCAGCATCAGTCTGGCAGAGAGCCGCATCAATGCTGCTTACATGGAAATCGGTAAGAAGTATGAGGAGCTGTATGCAGCAGAAGCAAATGAAGAATTTGCAGATCAGCTTGCTGATATCGTGGCTGCAAGAGAGGAAATCGAGGTTGCTAAGGCAGAGCTCGCTGCTCTGGACAACAGCGTGATCTGTGAAGGCTGCGGCAAGAATGTGCATGATGAGCAGAAGTTCTGCCCCTACTGCGGCATGAAGAAGCCCGAGCCCCCCGTTGTAGAGGCTGAGGTTGTGGAGGAAGCAGAGGTTGAGGAAGCACCTGCTGAAGAGACACCGGCTGAGGAAGCACCGGCAGAAGAAACAGCTCCGGAAGAAGCACCGGCTGAGGATGCGGAATAATCCGGTTTCGCGTGAACTTCAATAGACCAGAAAAGCCCCTGCGTGATGCAGGGGCTTTTTGATGTGCGTTTTACTGGAAATCGTAGGGATTGCGGAAATCCTGGGAAGGATCCTGCTGGAAAACATTCTGCATCGGCGATGCAGGGGGATTCTCAGAATCATAAAGCTCAGACTCCGATGCGATGCCGTTCACAATCAGCTTTGCCTTCATGCAGGCGTAGAATTCTGCAGTGGTCGCCTCCGGATAGGGGAGTACAAAGAAAATGCCCACACCGCAGCAGAGTGCCCCAAGCAGATACCAGCCGAGGAAGGAGAGATGCAGAACGAAATAATTCCACTTTTCGCCGTCCATTGCACGCTTGGAAAGTTCAAATGCACGCTCTTTTTCAAGCTTTGGATTGTCCGCGAGAAGATAGGGGACGAGTGCAAGCTCAAAGGACTTGATGATGCCCGGTACAATCAGGCAGAGCGTCCAGAGAAAGATTTTCAGATCGCGGAAAAACAGTACCTTGACAGTGTGCAGGTACCTGCCGCTTTTGAAATAATGAAAAAGATTGCCAAAATCTGTGTCACCGCTTCTTGCATACACATAGAACCGTGATTTGCCGGTCATGATGGGATTGGAAATCAGTATGCCGAATATTAGGGAAGTGACAGCACTTACCGCTGCAATCAAGAAGAAAACACCCATCAGTCCAAGGGAGCCTGCCGTGTCTTCCGGAAGCATTTCATGGATCCGGTGCACGATCTCCGGATAAGTAATCTGATTTTCTTCCGCCTTGACTTCCATAGAAAAGGAAATTGCACCAGTGATCAGACCGCTCAGTACGCTGACGCCGAGTGCCGTCCAGTAATGGGGCTTAAGGCTGTTCCAAGCATTTTGTTTCAATAATCCGCGTGTCCACATAAGTAGGTATACCGCCTTTCAGATGA
>JAZQAA010000097.1:0-3092 GCA_045544975.1 Oscillospiraceae bacterium
GAATTGCCGGGGCTGATGGCGGCATCCGTCTGGATGCAGTCCATGATGAACGCATTGGACTCCGAACGAACCTGACGGTTCATTGCAGAAACGATGCCCTTGGTAACGGTATTGGTCAGACCGGCAGGATTGCCGATGGCAACGACCTCTTCTCCGACATAGGTTTCATCGGAATTGCCGAGCACTGCCGCCTTCAGACCGGAGGCTTCAATTTTCAGCACTGCAAGATCGGTCTTAGCGTCACTGCCGATCAGCTCCGCATCATATTCCTTTTCATCGCTTGTAATAACAGTGAAGCAGACGCCCTGTACAACATGGGCATTGGTGATAATATAGCCATCCTCAGAAATGATCACGCCGGATCCGGTACCAGCGATATCGCTTTCCTTCCGGTCGGTGCTGTCATACACATAGACCTCCAC
Organism: Oscillospiraceae bacterium; assembly: GCA_045544975.1. Taxonomy (GTDB): domain Bacteria; phylum Bacillota; class Clostridia; order Oscillospirales; family Ruminococcaceae; genus UBA3855. The sequence goes on from JAZQAA010000097.1 coordinate 423, forward strand.
AATGGAAGGGGTGACTTCTTCGGCAACGCCCCTGACGGTGTACATTCCGTCCGCTGTGACATTGGGATCGTCCGGATCAAGCTCGGGCTTTTCCTGTGTCTGAATCACAACCTCTGTTTTTTGTTCATAGCTGCCGGAGCCAAGCGCACCATGCATCACATCCGCAGCAATACAATAGGCGCAGAGAAGAAAAATGAGAACCGTCGCCACTGCCGCTACTGCATAGATGCTGCGGTTCATTGCCGGTTGTTCCACTGCAGGCGGTGCCGGAATTTCATAACGGGCAGGCTGCGGTGCCATTCCCGTCGGCGCATTGGGATCGCCGTAAAAGGCACCCTCCGGCGGCGCAAAGGCATTGGATGCAGGAGGATTTTCCTCCGAAACGGCAGGTGCAGCAGGAAATTCCTGTGCATCATGCACCTGCTGCGGCACTGTGCCGGCATCAGCCGGAGCGGACGGTTCTGCCGCCGGATCCGGAAATGCCGGTTCCTGCGATGCGTACATATTCTTATAATCTTCCATTGACGGAAAGACTCCTTTCTCAAGCGGAGGGCTGTTTTACAGGGAGCTGCACCTCAAAGGCAGTGTATTCGCCCTGTACGCTCTTCACAATGATATGCCCCTGGTGAAGACTGACAATCTTACGGGCAAGGGACAGACCCAGACCAAGACCGGTTTTGTCCTGACTGCGCGAGGTATCGGTTTTGTAGAATCGCTCAAACACACGGGACAGCTCGTCATCCGCAAGACCCTCTCCGGTGTTCTTAACCGTAATGCACGCCATGCCGTTCTCAGTACGGACGGAAAAGCTGATCACACCGCCCTCGTTGACAAATTTTACAGCATTTTCGATCAGATTGTACAAGACCTGGAACAGCAGATCCTCATCCGCAGGGAGCTGCATTGAGGTTGCCTCCAAACCTTCCACATCGACGCCTTTGTCATTGATGCGCTTCTCGAACATGAGAACCGTCTTGACAAGGAGCTTGCCGACATCAAAATTGGTGTACCGCAGCTGCATTTCCCCTGCCTCAAATTTGGTCAGGTTCAGCATGGAGCTGACAAGCGTCCGCAAGCGCTGGATTTCCTCAGCGATAATGCGCAGGTACTTGTCATGCTGTTCCGGCGGAATGGTGCCGTCGATGATGCCGTTTGCAAAGCCGCCGATGGTTGTCATCGGTGTACGCAGTTCATGGGATACATTGGCGACAAAATTCTTGCGTGTGGTTTCATTCTGTTCAATGAATTCCGCCATACGGTTGAGCGTGCAGGCAAAGGAATAAAGCTCTGCGTGCTCGGGCAGCTCCAGACGGGCGGTAAACTCGCCCTCTGCGAACTGCTGTGTCACAGTATTGATCTGCTCAAATTGTTTATCCAGGTGTCTTGCACCGATCCTGAACAGCAGCATGAACAGCAGCATTGCTACGAGCAGGCAGAGCACAAGGTTGATTGTCAGAAACTGGCTGTACTCCACTACGCCGGCAGCATCCATCACTGCAGCGAGGTAATATTCATCCATGCTGCCGTCATCCGCTTCCATAAAGAACCGGAAGGCGTAGCACATCTGCTGATCGGACGCATCGTCCGTATAATAGCCAATTCGTATGTAGGCTTCCTTTCGCAGATATGCACGAACGGACGCAGCCAGTGTCTTACTGTCATCATTGCTGACAGGGTACAGCATACGTCCTTCGTCATTATACATATAAATGGAATAGTTATTCTTGTTCTCGGCAGTGGTTACCAGCCGATCAATGTTCTCATTCGGAATCCAGTACTTGTTGCCGTACACCTCAGAAATATTGGCAACGAGCGCTTCGCAGTTCTGCTTGAGCGTTTCCTTCATGGCGTTTTTATATTGATTCACTGCACTTGAAAGCATGAAAACACCGGTCAGCAGAATTCCGCAAAGCAGCAGTATCTGCGCCAGACGCAGATACCCTGCTGAAATGGAAAGGCGTTTTGCAGCCTGTTTTTGTTTCACGGATTATTCCTCGTCTGCCTCAAACTTATAGCCAACGCCCCAGACTGTCTTGAGTGCCCAGTGGGGAGAAACATCCTGCAGCTTCTCGCGCAGACGCTTGATGTGGACATCAATGGTTCTGGAGTCGCCATAGTATTCAAAGCCCCATACCTCATCAAGCAGCTGGTCACGGGTGTAAACATGATTCGGATTGGAAGCGAGATAGAACAGAAGCTCCAGCTCCTTCGGGGGTGTATCGAGCACCTTGTCGTTCACACGCAGCTCATAACGGGTCATGTTGACAACAAGCTTGTCATAGCGGACTTCCTTGGTCTCCGGCTCGCTGGAATTGGTGCCCATACGGCGCGCAATTGCCTTGATTCTCGCAATAACCTCCTTGGTATCAAAGGGCTTGGAGATGTAGTCATCCGCACCCAGCTCCAGACCGAGCACCTTATCGAAGGTCTCGTTCTTTGCAGAGATCATAATGATCGGAACATTGGAGGTCTTGCGGATTTCACGGCAGACCTGTCTGCCGTCCATTGTCGGCAGCATGATGTCAAGCAATACAATATCGGGGTTGAGCGCATTGAACTTCACAACGGCCTCCTTGCCGTCGTTGGAGATAATTACGCTGTAGCCCTCCTTTTCCAGATACATAAGTCGGAGGCCAAGCGGTCTTAGGAAGACAACAATGGGCACCAACT
>JAZQAA010000098.1:0-2104 GCA_045544975.1 Oscillospiraceae bacterium
CCCAACTGACAGCTCCAGTTTCGGCAAGGTCGTCTTCTCTGAAATCCCCGCCTACGCCGAAGCCACCAAGGGCACACCCACGATCGACGGCGAAATTGACGAAATCTGGGCAACTGCGAATGTTCTCGACATCAACACCTATTCCATGGGCAATGGCGCGACCGGTACCGCAAAGGTTCTGTGGGATGAGGAGTATATCTATGTGCTCGCGGAGGTTTCCGACCCCGTTCTGAGCGCGGTAAGTCCGAACACCTATGAGCAGGACACCGTGGAAATTTTCCTCGATGAAAACAACCACAAGACCACTGCCTACGAGTCCGATGATATTCAGGCAAGAACCAACTACCTCGGTGAAAAGTCCGTCACAGATGGACTTTCCACAGACGCGTTTATTTCCGCAGCGGCAACCACTGCGAATGGCTATCTCGTGGAATTTGCGATTCCGACCACGCTCGGAGGCTTCACTTCCGGTCAGGTTGTGGGCTTCGATGCGCAGATCAACGATGACGGCGACGGCGAGGGCAAGCGCACCTCCATTTCCAACTGGTATGATCTTACCGGCATGGGCTATACGGATGTATCCGGACTGGGACTTCTGAAGCTTGTGGACGAAGAGGGCAGCACTTCCGATGTGCTTTACGGCGATGTGGATCTCAACGGTACTGTCAACATCATGGATGTGATCACACTGAGTCAGGGATTGATGGGTGTTGCAGCCCTGACACAGGAGCAGGCAGAGGCAGCGGATGTGAATCTCGACACCGTTCCGAACGGTACGGATTCCCTTCTGATTCTGCAGTATCTTGTCAAGCTTGTACCGGAGCTTCCGGTCAAATAGTGAACAGAATCCGGAAGGGCGTTACCTTTCCGGATTCTTTTATGTGCTTCCTTGGGTTTGGGGGCGAGCGAAGCTATACCCCCTCGGGGAGGGTTGCGTGGGGGCAGTTTAAGTACCGTCCCTTTTGCACTTTTGTGCTGTCCATCCCCCGTCAAAAAGAATCCAAATGGGAAACCCTCGCAAAATTGTGGTTGACAGCGTTTTCACACTATGGTATAATAATGTATTAGAGGGGGTGATATCCATGCGAATGGATGAAATCGGCTACAACCACAAGCACGACCGGGCATTCTACATTGACCGCCCAAGCGGTGCAGGCGACTGGCTGCTGCTGATCATCAAATCGCCGGCAATCTTCCGGGTTGGAGAGAAGGAAATCCGGACGCCGGCAAATACTTTTATTATCTACACACCGGAGTTCCCGCAGTACTACCATTCGGATGCCGATGAATACTACGATGACTGGATTCATTTCGGACCGGATGACGAGGAACAGGCTCTGATGAGGGAACTGAATATTCCTCTGAATGAACCAATTCCTGTATCGGATATTACGGACATTTCTGCGCTTGTCCGCAATATGTGCTTTGAGCAGTACTCGGCAAACCGGAACCGCAGCCAGTCCGTGGATCTCTATTTCCGGCTGCTCCTGTACAAGCTCAATGAAAAGGTGACTATGCGCTTTGATGCGAGCAAAATCTCCGAGAGCCTGTACTTCGAAAAGCTGCTCTGGCTGCGCGAATCCATCTACCGCTGGCCGGGCAGGGATTATTCGATTGACGATATGGCAAAGGAGCTGTCCCTGAGCCGTTCGCGCTTTCAGCATTTGTATTCCGAAACCTTCGGCGTCAGCGTCAACAAGGATATTATCAGCAGCCGCCTGGACAAGGCGAAGGAGCTTCTGCTCACTTCCGACCGCTCGCTGAATGATATTGCTGGTATTATCGGCTACAGCAGTCCGCAGTATTTTGTACGGCAGTTCCGCAAGGAGCTTGGCATGACACCCATGCAGTTCAAAAAATCCCAGAAGGGGGAGGAGTACGGCGACAGGTGATGGGATGGGGTGAATTATATTTTATTTTCCCCACCCCGCCATGGGGGCAGTTTCAAGAGCCCCCCCATTGACAATCCCCGAAATCTATGCTATAATAATAGCAGCAGAACAGACAGTTCCCGGCAATACCTGTCTTTAAACGAAAACCGGGGAGCTGTATTCTGCGTGTCGGAATACAGCTTTTTTGTCGACTGGAGGAAAATTATGTATAC
>JAZQAA010000099.1:0-7325 GCA_045544975.1 Oscillospiraceae bacterium
TGTGATGGAGCATTTGGAGGAAACTGCAAAAGCAGCGGCAGGATTTTCAGTTCCTCTGATGCAGTCCATTGCTTATGCAGCTGGAAAAGCGCATGATATTGGAAAATATGCTGAAGCCTTTCAGAAGAGGCTGCGGAATCAAAATGTGCATTTTGAACACGCTCTCTGTGGTGCGATTGTCTATAAGCAGGAATTCCAGAAAACGATGCATCCATTTGTCCGGGATATTCTGGCGTACTGTATTGCTGGCCATCATACCGGGCTGCCGGATGGCGGAAGCAGGAGCGATGATCCGGATGACAGTGTGACGCTTTGCGCGCGGATGCACCGTGCGGACAGGTATGTGGGGGAAAGGGACTACCATGCGTTTCAGAAGGAGCTGACGCTTCCGCAGCCGGATGGGGAAGAACTGGTGAAAGAACTGACAAATTGCCTCGCGCAGGGAAAAGAGGAGCTTTACGAAACCTATGCCTTTTTCACGAGGTATCTCTTTTCCTGTCTGACGGATGCGGATTTTTTGGATACGGAACTTTTTTTTCAGCCGAATGTCAATCGTTCTGTTTTGGCGGAATTTCCAGAAGCTGTACAGTCTGTTGAGAAGTGCCTGAATAGCTTTCAAGCGGAGACTGAACTGCAGGCGGCAAGAGGTCGCCTGCAGGAACAGGCGTACATGGCAGCAAAGAATCCGGCATCCATCAGTATACTGAATATGCCGACAGGAAGCGGTAAAACACTGTGCAGCCTGAAGATTGCCCTGGACAAGTTGATGGCGTCCAAGGGGAAGAAGAAACGCCTTATCTATGTCATTCCCTATACGAGTATTATCGAACAGACAGCCAAGACATTTGAAAAGTTGATCGGGGAATATGTCGACATTCTGCAGCACCATTCCAACTATGACTATGCGGAAGACAGCGAACCGGATACAGCTGAAAAAATGAAGAGAGCTTCTGAAAACTGGGATGTTCCGGTTGTTGTGACAACCACTGTGCAGTTTTTTGAATCCTTCTATCATAACCGCAGCTCCCGTTTGCGAAAGCTGCACAATATGGCGGATTCTGTAATTGTGTTTGATGAGATTCATATGCTGCCGGTGGAACTGCTCCAGCCATGCCTGCGTGCTGTGGGATATCTGACCAGATATCTGAATAGTGAGGCGGTTTTCCTTTCTGCGACAATGCCGGACTATTCGGAGCTGTTTGCCCGTTATCTGAAGGGCTGTACGATGCAGGAGCTTGTCAGTGACCGTTCTGATTTTTGCTATTTTCAAAAGTGCAGATATACATTTATTGGAGAGCAGCAATGGGAGCAGGTCGTGGAAAAGGCGAGTGCCTATCAAAGCAGCCTGATTATTGTCAATCACCGGAAATCTGCACAAGAAGTGTTCCGTATGCTTGAAGGCAGACATTTTCATCTGTCCACTTTCATGACACCGCATGATCGCTCAGAGACCATTTCGGCAATCCGTAAGGCGTTGGTAAATGGTGAGAAAATCACTGTGGTTTCCACATCATTGATTGAGGCGGGTGTGGATCTGGATTTTGAGGCGGTGTTCCGTGAAATTGCAGGGCTTGACAGTATTCTCCAATCCGGCGGGCGATGTAACCGAGAAGGCAGACGCGGGATGGGGGATGTTTTTGTTTTCAGTACAAAGCTGCCGCTAAGAGGAGAGTTTCAGAGAAGGGCTGAGCTGACAAGGGGCCTCTTGGCGCAGTATAAGGACATTGCATCGGAGGAATGCATCAAAGCATATTATCAAAGACTGTTTGATTTTCATGAAGAAGAGATCAAATCCAGAAATCTTGCGAAAATGCAGGGGGCGTTCTGCGACCGGAGAACGGGATTTGTCAGCATTCCTTTTCGCGGATTTGCAGAGGAATTTCAAATGATCAGCGGTGAAACAACGAATGTCATTATTCCGGATCGTGAGGAACCACGAGAACTGCTCGAACGCCTGCATCATGGGGATTACAGCGTCAGACGAAAGCTGCAGCAGTATGCAGTCGCTTTAAAATTTTATGAGCTGGAGAAAGCATTCAAGATGGGGATTGTTGAGAAAACTCCAGCAAATGTATGGGTGCTCAGTGATCCTGCGTATTATAATCCGGAAACGGGTCTTGATACGGATATTTCGAATGATATCATTGTATAGGCACTGAATAGAATAACCGGATGGCTTATAATTAAATGAATGAAAAAATTTTTGAAAGGAAGTGAGGAAGATGAGCTATGGATTTAAGATTCTCGTAGAAGGGGATTATGCACTCTATTCCCGTCCGGAAATGAAGGTGGAACGCGTCAGCTATGATGTCCCGACAATTTCTGCGCTGGAGGGCATGATAAAGAGCATCTATTTTAAGCCGGCATTCCGGATTGTTATTGACCGTATTGTGGTGTTCAATCCAATTCGATTTGCTAATATCCGCCGCAACGAGATTAAAAGCAAGGTTCTGCTTTCCGCTGTGAAGGCGCAGATGAAGGGAACAGGAAGTCCTGTTCTCTATGCGGACAAGGAGCGAAGCCAGCGTTCTTCTGTATTGCTGCGTGATGTGAAATATGGTGTGGAATTCCATTTTGAACTGACAGGGCTTCAGTCACAGCATGAGGATGAATGCGAGGAGAAGCATTACAATATTATGCTGCGGCGTCTGAAGAAGGGACAATGCTTCCGTCAGCCCTGTCTGGGATGCAGGGAGTTCCCAGTGCGCAAAATTGAATTGGTGGAAGAATTCGACTACGATGCCATTTCGTCCGAACTTAAGGGAAGGGACATTGATCTGGGGTATATGCTCTATGGGATGCGTTTCAAGGACGGTGGTGTCCCGATCAATGGTGATTGGGAGAATCCGAAATTTTCCGATGAGGCAGATGCTGTGTATTATCGTCCGCACCTAATCGACGGCGTGATTGAGGTAGGACGGTACAGGGAGGCGATGAGATGCTGATACAGGCACTTTGTGCGTATGCTGAAAAACAGAAAACCTCTGCATCTCCCGAAGGATGGCAGGAGCAGGAGATTCATTTCCGCATTCTGCTGACCCCGGAGGGAGAGATTGCGGGAATTGTGGATGTCCGGCAGGAGGTCGTATACAAGGATAATAAGGGAAAAGAAAAAAGCAAAAGAATTCCGCGGACCGTGATGCTCCCCATCCGTACACAGAAATCCGGCATTGAATCCAATTACATTGAGCATCGTCCGCTCTATATTTTTGGTCTAAATTATGAGAGTAATGCATTCACTCCGGAGGACAGAACCAATAAAGCTCAGAAATCGAATGCAGCGTTTGTTGAAAGAAATCTTGCGTTTTTTGAGGGGCTTGATTCCAAGGTGTGTGTGGCTTATAGAAGGTTCCTGGAAACATGGAATCCGCAGAATGGCACCCAGCATCCTGCACTCCTGCAGCTTGGCAAGGAATATAAGGGCAGCTATTTCGGATTCGGTATGGAGGGGCTGACGGATTTCCTTGAGGAGGACACGCAGTTCCGGGAGAGATATCAGCAGTTTTTCTGTGCTTCACAGGAGGAGCACGCCAAGGATGAGCAGTGTGCTGTCTGTGGAATTCTGGGTGAATCTCTGCCGATGGCGAGAATACATAATAAGATCAGGTTTCCGGGCGGCAATCCAACCGGCTGTGTGCTGGTTGGCATGAAGGAGACTGCTTTTGAATCCTACGGAAAGACCCAATCCTATAACAGTAATGTTTCAGAAAAGGCGATGAAACAATATACGGATGTGATGAACCACCTGCTCTCTGACCGGAATCACTATAAGATGATTGGCGATATGGTGATTTTGTATTTTGCAATGAAGTCCGATGATGCGGAGGAATGTGCATGGTTTGGAAGCCAGTTCGGCATGCCTGTGATCCCTGAGGATGAGGAAACGGCAAAGCAGGAGGAAGTAAAGCAGGCGGACGCGGAGCTGAATAAGCTGTTTACCCAGACAACCCGTGGTGCTGTTAATCTGCTGAAGGATGAGGATCTGTCCGATGTGACTTTCTATGTGGTTGGAATGACGCCGAACAGCTCGCGCATTTGTCAGAAATTCATCTGGCGTGATTCGTTCCAGGGAATAAAAGAAGCATTCGAGCAGCACCAGAGGGATCTGCATATCAATCCCCGCAGCAGAAGAAGTATTTGTTTTTCTTCCATTGCAAAGGAACTGGTTCATCCGAAATCCAACGATAAGAAGCCTCCGCCACCTCTGATGACTGCCATCATTCTTTCTGCGATGAAAGGGACAGCATATCCGGATGCAATGCTTTCTACAGTAATCCAGAGAATCAAAACGGACAGCGATGAGGAGAAAAACCATTTTATCAAACTCAATGATACCCGTGCAGGTATAATCAAAGCCTGCCTGAATCGAAAAGCCCGACTAAGGGGAGAAAAGGAGGAAATCACAATGGCATGGGATGAAACCTGTCAGAATCCGGCATATCTCTGCGGAGGTCTGTTTGCGATCTATGAAAAAATCCAGAAGGATGCGTCCGGCGATCTGAACCGCACCATCAAGGATTCCTATTTTGCTTCTGCCTGCAGCCGTCCGGCAAGCATTATGCCCAAGCTTGATAAGCTCTCGCAGAACCATATGCGAAAGCTCAGCGATGGAAGCCGCATTTATTATCAGAAGGAAATTGCCCGAATTATGGGTGGCCTGAGCAGCGAAGGCTTTCCGCAGACGCTCAGCATGGATGCACAGGGCCGCTTCATTATTGGCTATTATCAGATGAATCAGAAGATGTATACAACCAAAAATGATGAAAAGGAAGGATGAATCTTATGAGCAAGGTAATTGAAAATCGTTATGAATTTGTCATGCTGTTCGATTGCGAGAACGGCAATCCCAATGGTGACCCCGATGCCGGCAATATGCCCAGAACTGACCCTGAGACCGGTTTTGGTATTGTGACCGATGTGTGTCTGAAACGCAAGATCCGCAATTTCGTGGAGCTGTACAAGGAGGGCGAAGAAGGGTATAATATCCTGATTAAGGCGGACAAGTCCCTCAATTCCAAGTTCGCGGAGGCGTATGATGCTGAGAATCTTGCCAAAAATCAGAAGGGCAAGGACATGGATGCAGTCAAACAGGCACAGCAGTATATGTGCCGGAATTATTATGATGTCCGTACATTTGGTGCAGTGATGAGCACCGGCAACGATCCCTGCGGTATTGTCAGAGGTCCCGTGCAGCTGAATTTTGCACGCAGTATTGATCCCGTATATCCGCAGGACATAACCATTACCCGTCAGGCAAAGACAACGGAAGACAGACAGAATGCGGGCAGCACGGAAATGGGCAAAAAATCTGTGATCTCCTATGGACTGTACCGTGCGGAAGGCTATATTTCAGCGCTTCAGGCACAGAAGGTAACCGGGTTCCATGAGGACGATCTGGAACTGCTCTGGACATCCATTGTGAATATGTTTGAGAATGATCACAGTGCAGCAAGGGGCAAAATGTGCTTGAGAAAGCTCTTTGTCTTCAAGCATGATTCCGCACTCGGCAATGCCCCCTCCCATATCTTGTTTGACAAAATCACTGTGGAAAAAAAGCCGGAGGTCATCGCACCAAGAGCCTTCACAGATTATGTGATTACTGTGGATTCTGAAATGCCGGATGGTGTAACATTGATTGAAAAATGAGTGAACCGATGACGATCAATATCCGCATGATCCAGCATTTTATGTATTGTCCCAGACGCTATGCGCTGCTGGAGCTGAACCGGGATTGGCTTGAAAATGCCTTTGTCGTGAAAGCGGACCTCATGCACGAACGGGTGCATGACGGCAGCCATAGCTTCTCGGACAGCCGAAAAATTGTGCGCAGCGGTATTGCTGTGTATCAGGATGAACCGGAATATGATATGTTTGGTGTTGTGGATTGTGTGGAATTTCTTCGCAATGCAAAGGGAACAAAGATCGCAGGACAGGACGGCAGGTTTTCTGTCAGAATTGTAGAGTATAAGCCAAAGGCTCCAAAAGGGGAGCCTTTCCGTGAAACGGATGCGATTCAGGTGTTTGCACAGAAGCTCTGTGCGGATTATGTCTGGGGCTGCAGCAGTGAATGCTACTTGTACTATGCGGATACAAGAAAGCGTGTGCATCTGCCATTTGATGCGGAGTTTGCACACTACGATATTCTGCTTAAAGCCTTGCTGTCGGATATGCGCACTGTGCTGCAAAGATCTGCAATTCCCCCCAGACGGAAGGGGCAGAAATGCGTGGGCTGTTCCGTTGCAGATCTCTGCTTTCCTAAGGATAAGCGCTACTGTGTCAGAGATGAAATTCAGAAGCAGAGGGAGGATATGCCATGAGAAAATTACTCAATTCCTTGTACATACTGGATGAAACGGCATGGCTGACGCTTGATGGTGAAAATATCGTCTGCAAATGTGAAGAAAAGGAAAAATTCCGGATGCCCTTTACCAATATCGAGGACATCTATTGTTTCAGTTTTCTTGGCTGTTCTCCGGCACTGATGGGGAAATGTGCGGAATATGGGATTTCCTTGAGCTTCTTTTCGCCGAATGGCAAATTCCTTGCCCGCATTGAGGGAAAGACAAAGGGGAATATCTTTCTTAGAAAGGCACAATTTGAACAGTTTGCTTCGCCGCCGCCCCTGCTTATGCAGAATACTGTAGCGGCAAAGCTGTCCAACACCCGCCACCTCCTCAGACGCTCCATTCGTGACAATCCTCAGATTGACACGGACGGAGAACTGTCAAAATGCATTTCCTACCTTGAAAATGGAATGGAGAATGCCTACGAAATCACGGACAGGGATACACTCATGGGAGTGGAAGGGGCTTGTGCAAAGGCGTATTTTTCTGTTTTTGACCGCCTGATTCTGCAGCAGAAGGAAGATTTCCGTATGCACATGAGAACCAAGCGACCGCCGCTTGATCCAGTGAATGCTGTTCTTTCCTTCCTGTACAGCATTCAGACAAGTCAGTATACCGCCGCACTTGAAAGCGTGGGATTGGATAGCTGCTATGGCTATTTTCATGCACTTCGTTCCGGAAGAAGCAGCCTGGCTTGTGACCTTGTGGAGGAAACACGCTGTATTGCAGAACGCTTGACATTGACTATGATTAATCTGAAAAAATTACAGATCACTGATTTTGAAAAGCAGGAGAGCGGAGCGGTTTACCTGAACAAGGAAGGCAGGAAAAAAGTCCTGACCGCCTGGCAGGAAAAGAAACGCAGCATGATGGTTCATCCCTATCTGAATGAGAAAATACCACTCGGACTGCTGCCGTTTGTGCAAAGCTCCCTGCTTGCAAAGTATATCCGGGGAGAAATTACAGAATACCCATGCTTTT
>JAZQAA010000100.1:0-3929 GCA_045544975.1 Oscillospiraceae bacterium
GCAGGTGTCGGCAGTGCGCATATCGTTGACAACTGCCTTGCATTCGAGAATCTGAATGCTGGCTTCACGGACAACAACAACCCGTCCCTTGGCGGAATCACAAATTCCACAGCGTACAACAACGGTGTCGGCGGCAACGGCAAGCAGAATTTCAACTGCTATCGTTCTTCTGATGGAACAGCAACCTATTCTGAGCTGATGTCCGTATACTTCGAGGACGAAGTGTCCGCAACCGGTGCGGCTGGCATGAAGCTTGCGAATGACAAGTTCTATGGCACGCTGGCAAATTCTGTTTATTACAACAGTAAGTACTACTATCTCTCTTCTTCCACCACAACAACTGGCAGCTCCATTAAGGAAGGCGATGTTGTTGAGCTTGCAAAGACAGACTTTGTGACACTGGAAGTTCCTGCAATGGGAAGTGATTTCCACGCACTCTGGAGAAACGGCGATGGCAGCATTTATACTGCAGGCTTCGCACAGACAACGGATAATGGTACCTATGCAGATCTTGGTTATAAGTTCTCCCTTGAATATGTTGAGGAGCAGGATCCCACAGAACCTCCGACAACGGATCCTACTGAGCCGACAACTGAAGAGCCTTCTCAGGAAACGACAGAAGAACCTTCTCAGGAGACCACTGAAGAGCCTTCTGATGTGGTATATGGTGATGTGGATTGCAATGGTACTGTGAATATTATGGATATCATCCATCTGTCCCAGTCCTTCATGGGTTCTGCAGAATTGACAGCTTCCGGCGCAGCGAATGCCGATGTAGACATGAATGGTAAGATTGAACCTTCAGATGCAATGTACATTGCACAGAGCGTTGTAAAGCTCATCACACTGCCGGTAGAAAATTAAGGGCAATTTCAATTGACAATAGAGTTAGACAGAGAAATAACCCTCCTTTGGCTTCCTGCCAAAGGAGGGTTTGTTGCACAAAGATAGTACGGAAAAACATAAGGTGTTAAGTAAAAGAAAACACTCCATCTAAATGGATGGAGTGTTTTCTTAAAGTGTTGAATGGTGACCCGTACGGGAATTGAACCCATGATTCCGCCGTGAAAGGGCGGTGTCTTAACCTCTTGACCAACGGGCCATGGTAGCGGCAGCAGGATTCGAACCAGCGACCAATCGGGTATGAACCGAGTACTCTAGCCAACTGAGCTATGCCGCCACAGCTGCTGTGCGCTTCACACAGCTTTATTATTATAGCACATTTTTGATTTGCTGTCAAGTGCTTTTCTGTGTTTTTTTAGAAATTGTTGAATATACCTAAATTTATCGATAAATCAACGCAGTTTTCTACAAAAAACGCATTACCTCGTTTCGAAGCAATGCGTTGTATTGTTATCGGATGCAAATATACACAACATAGGCAACATAGCAAGCGAGCATAACGCCGCCCTGCCAACGATTAAGTTGCTTTTTCGGCCAGCAGAACAGCCAGGTCACTGCGCTCATGCCAATCAGTACAAACAGGTCAATTACATTTTCACCAATGAAAACCATTGGAGAAATTGCACCTGCTGTACCGAGGACAAAAAGAATATTGAAAATATTGGAACCAATAACATTGCCAAGCGCCATGTCCACCTCATTTTTGCGTGCTGCAACAACAGAAGTAACCAGTTCAGGAAGACTTGTGCCGCAGGCAACAATGGTCAGTCCAATCAGATTATCAGAAAGACCGAAGGAAGAAGCGATAGCAGATGCGGAATTAACAACCAGATTACCACCAAGAATAATGGCGGCTGCACCGCCGACAATGAACAAAATGCACTTCCAGATCGGGAGAATTTTGTATTCGGATTCGGTTTCTGTTTCCGTTGTTCTTGCCTTCTTGGCTTCCAAGACCATCTGTACGATGAATGCAATAAATGCTCCACAAAAGATGAATCCCTCGATATGGGAAAGCTGCATGCCGGTCCAGCCGAAGATCAGGAGCGCAACCGCTGCAGCAACGGAGAGGGGGAATTCCTTGATTAATGTGGATTTTTTGATTTTCATAGGACAGAGCAGCGCACAAGCACCGCATACCGCCATGAGGTTGAAGATATTGGAGCCGACAGCATTACTGATAGCGAGCTCGTTTTTACCTGCGAGTGATGCGCTAATGCTGACAGAGCACTCGGGGAGACTGGTACCCATTGCAACGATTGTCAAACCGATGATTATAGAGGGAACGCGGAGCATTTTAGCGACGCTGGAACTTCCGTCTACGAAGAAATCCGCGCCTTTAATCAGCAGAATGAAACCGCCTATCAGGTATACATATTGAAGTAAATCCTGCATATTGGTATTCCTTTCTTGTTATATAAAGCCTCCGCTTGAAACGGAGGCTTTGGTATTCTGTTAATTGTACTTTTCGAGCAACTGCTGGATCTTTTCGTGAGGATCAATTACAGTGCTGATGGAAACATCGTGGTTAATAGAAGCGATGAAATATGCAATGTACTTGGATACATCGACCTCATGGAACCATTCACGCTGGAGAAGTTCAGGAGAGCGATAGGTGAGGTTGGTGCCGAACACACCGCTGATGTAGCCATCCTGATATGCCTGATCAAACTTTTCAAGACCATTTGTGAAGATGGAGTAGGTTGCATAAGCAAAAATTCTCTTTGCATTTCTCTTCTTCAGTTCGTATGCAATATCCAGAACGGACTCGCCGGAGGAGATGATGTCATCCGCAATGAATACATCCTTGCCTTCTACGGAGTTGCCGAGGTATTCGTGTGCAACGATGGGGTTTCTGCCGTTCACGATTCTGGAATAATCGCGTCTCTTGTAGAACATACCCATATCCACACCCAGAACGGATGCATAGAACATATTGCGGTTGAGTGCGCCTTCATCGGGGCTGACAACCATGAAGTTTTCCTTTGTTGCGTGGAAATTGTCAATGGACTTGAACATGGTTTTCAGTACCTGATAGGAAGGGATAACATTGTCAAAGCCCATGAGCGGAATTGCATTATGTACTCTGGGGTCATGTGCGTCAAAGGTAACGATGTTGGAGACGCCCATTGCCTGCAGTTCCTGGAGTGCAACTGCACAGTCGAGAGATTCACGGTAGTTGCGGCGATGCTGTCTTCCGCCGTACAGAATGGGCATGATCACTGTGATTCTGTGTGCCTTGCCGCTTGCTGCCTGAATGATTCTCTTCAGATCCTGGTAGTGATCATCGGGGGACATAGCGTTCTTCATACCGAAGTATTCATAGCTGCAGTTGTAATTGCCGACATCGGTGATAATGAACAGGTCCTTACCGCGGATGGTGGACTTGATCAGACCCTTGCCGTCACCGGATGCGAAACGGGGACATTCGCTTTCGATCAGGAAAGAATCGAAATCATAACCGCCCTTTTGTGCCCAGCCAACGAGGTAGTCATTGATCTTGTCACCAAGGTCTTTTGCGCTTGCCATAGCGATCATACCGAGGGGCGCAACATTGCTTTCGAGGTTGAACAACACTTCATTCTTACTCATAATTTTTTTTGCTTCCGCAGTGCAGAACGGAAGCACTCCTTCCTTGGATGATTTCATATTTTGTTTAAGGCAATGCAGCCTTAATGGGTAGCTTTTTATTTGCAGAATTTATCAATATAATGATCAATGTCTGCAGCAATAATTTCCTTGGCAACATCCACATCTTCAATTTCATCAACCGCTGTGGTTTTGTTTTCAAGTTCCTTGTAAACTTTGAAGAAATGAATCATTTCATCAAAGATATGTCTGGGAAGTTCCTTAATGGAATGGTAGCAGTTGTAGTTGGGATCCTCGAAAGGAATCGCAATAATCTTGTCATCGTGTCTGCCGCTGTCCAGCATACGGATGACGCCAATGGGGTAGCAGCGAACAAGCGTCATGGGGGACAGTGTCTCGGAGCAGAGAAGCAGTACATCCAGCGGATCCTCATCATC
>JAZQAA010000101.1:0-13169 GCA_045544975.1 Oscillospiraceae bacterium
CCCAGGGAGTTGGTGCCCATTGTTGTCTTCCTAAGACCGCTTGGCCTCGACTTAGTGTTTTTCTGGAGGCGCCACCCGGATTTGAACCGGGGATCAAGGTGTTGCAGACCTACGCCTTACCACTTGGCTATAGCGCCGCAAAAAAATGGAGCGGATTACGAGGCTCGAACTCGCTACCTCCACCTTGGCAAGGTGGCGCTCTACCAGATGAGCTAAATCCGCTTATGGCGACCTGGATGGGACTCGAACCCACGACCTCCGCCGTGACAGGGCGGCGTTCTAACCAACTGAACTACCAGGCCAATATTGGTGGGAGCTACAGGGCTCGAACCTGTGACCCTCTGCTTGTAAGGCAGATGCTCTCCCAGCTGAGCTAAGCTCCCACTCAATTCATCCATCAGGCTCTCTCGCCTGACGACAGTATCTATTATACCACAACCTTTTTCATTTGTCAAGCGTTTTTTTGAACTTTTTTCAAAAAATTATTTTTTTCAGAAGAATCAGCTGCAATATGCACATCCATCTGCGGGTACGGGAAGGAAATTCCGGCTTCATCAAAGGCTTTTTTGATTCTCTCATGCAGGTCATAGTACAAATCCCAGTACTTCTCATTGCTGCTCCAGACGCGGACATAGATCATCAGTGCGCTGTCGCCAAAAGCACCAAGACGGACAACCGGCTCCGGCTCCGCAACAGCATAGGGACTCTCTGCGATCACCTGGTTGATCACTGCCTTCGCCTGTTCAAAATCATTCTCATAGGAAATACCGATATCCAAATCGAGGCGGCGCAGCTCCTGTTCGGAGTAGTTCACAATCACGGAAGCAGAAACCTGCCCATTCGGGATAAAAACCGTTGTTTTATCCGGCAGCATAAGCTTTGTCTGCAGGATGCCGATGCTGTCAACCGTTCCCATGATATCACCGAACTTCACAAGGTCCCCAACCTTCATGGGCTTGGTGAACATTATAATGAAGCCGCCGGCAACATTTGCAAGGCTATCCTGCACAGCAAGGGAGATGGCAAGTCCTGCAGCACCAATGAGGGTCACAATAGAGGTTGTCGGCACTTTCAGAATGGACAGAACAATCACAGCGACAATAACATAAAGCATCACCTGAATCAGCGACTGTAGAAAGGAAGCAGCTGTGGGGCTGATACTGCTCTTGCCCAGTCCCCTGCGGACGACTTTCATCAGCATTTTGATAACCATCATTCCGCAGATGAAGGTCAGCACCGCAAAACCAAGTGACGGCAGAAGTCCCTTTACCGCATTCCAGAGCTGTGTAAAAACGGAAGTGACATGCTCCGCCTCTTCGGTAATGATCTCGCCAAGCTCGGCAGAAGTCTCCGTCACAGTTTCATTGATCAAAAATGTAAGCATCCTATCATTCCTTCCGGATTCATTGAATTCCAATACCCTCTAATTATACAATATTCCCCCGCCCTCTGTCAATCCCGTTCCTCCGAAGAAGGAGCAATTTTTCAAAAATGCAAAAAAGACAGAAAAAATTTGAAAAAGGTCTTGCAAAAAGAGCAAAGATATAGTATAATGAATATGTATGCTGAATTTTTACGAATGGAGTGTGAGTATATGAATTTCATGTCAATTGCCAATATGCTTGATTGCATGGCAGGCGGAGCAATCCCCGGCGACAAGCTTATGAACGCATCTGAAATCTGGGGCGTGACTCTGGCTGGCTTTGGTATTGTCTTTGCCGCTTTGGTTATCCTTGTTTTCGTCATTTTCCTGTTTGGCAAGATTTTCGATGCTATCAATCAGAACAAAAAGACCAAGGAAGCCTCCAAGGCTGCACAGAACGCACCGAAGGCTGCACCTGCAAAGGCTGCTCCCGCTGCACCTGCAAAGGCTGCGCCGGCTGCAAGCACAAGTGATGAGGACGAAGTCATCGCCGCCATCATGGCTGCAGTTGCAATGATGAGTGCTGCTGATGGTAAGGCTTACAAGGTTCGTTCCATCAAGCCCGCTGCTGCAAGCCGCCTGGATGGCCGCGCTGCATGGGCAATGGATGGCCGCAGACAGAATGTAATGCCGTTTTAAGGCAGAGACTATAGTAAAGGAGTAGAAAGAATATGGAAATGCTGAATATTCTGAAAGAGATTCTGCTCGGTCTCTGGGACACAAGCGGTCTGCACGCGCTGCTGTCCTGTCCTGAGAACCTTGTTATGATCGGCATCTCTTTCTTGTTTATGTACCTTGCAATTGTTAAGGAATTTGAACCCCTGCTGCTTCTGCCGATTGCATTCGGTATGTTCCTTGCCAATCTTCCTGCAGTACAGCCGGAAGACCTGATGTTCCATGCAGAATACTGGACGGAAGAGCAATCAGGTGCGTGGTTATGGAAGGTTATCCACGATGGCGGTCTGCTTGACAAACTGTACTTAGGTGTTAAATTCCAGATTTATCCCTGTCTGATCTTCCTTGGTATCGGTACCATGACCGACTTCGGTCCGCTGATTGCAAATCCGAAGAGCTTCCTGCTCGGTGCTGCTGCACAGGGCGGTATCTTCTTCACCTTTGTTGTTGCAGCTCTGCTCGGTATGAGCGCAGCAGAGTGCGGCTCCATCGCCATCATCGGCGGTGCGGATGGCCCGACTTCTATTTATGTATCCAGCCAGCTGCTTGACGGCGTAGATTCTTCTCTGAGCACTGGTACCATTGCGCTTGCTGCTTATACATATATGGCGCTTGTTCCGGTAATCCAGCCTCCGATCATGCGTCTGCTCACCACCAAGAAGGAGCGCGCAATCAAGATGCCGCAGCTGCGTCAGGTTTCCAAAACCGAGAAGCTGATCTTCCCGGTAGTTGTTACCCTCGTCGTTGCACTGCTCGTTCCCTCCGCGGGTTCCCTCGTTGGTATGCTGATGTTCGGTAATATCCTCAAGGAAAGCGGCGTGTGCGATCGTCTGGTCGATACAGCACAGAATGCGCTGATGAACATTGTTACCATTTTCCTTGGCATCTCCGTTGGTGCGACCACGACAGCTTCCAACATCCTGAACTGGGATTTCGCTAAGGTAATCGGTCTTGGTGTTGTTGCATTCTCCCTGGGTACTGCCTGCGGTCTGCTGCTTGCGAAGTTCATGAATTTCATCACTGGCGGAAAGATCAATCCGCTGATCGGTTCTGCCGGCGTATCCGCCGTTCCGATGGCTGCCCGTGTTGCACAGAAGGAAGGCGCAAAAGCCGACCCGACCAACTTCCTGCTCATGCATGCTATGGGTCCGAATGTTGCAGGTGTTATCGGTTCCGCAGTTGCTGCGGGCGTCCTGCTGAGCGTGGTTGCTCACTAAAATTCACACAGATTCGTTTCACAGCTCCGGTTTACCGGGGCTGTGTTCTTTTTTTCTGTTATATGGAATACAATGCCAGAGGGAAATCCTCGGCAAACCCTTTACAAATGTCGAATTTTGTGGTATGCTTGTTATAGATTATATAGGAAAGGAGCATCTGCATTGAACGAATCCCCCACCCCGACTGCCAGAGTCCGCATTCTTGTGCTTGTGCAGTCCATTATCATCGTCCTCCTCGTCATCGCACTCATCTGTGCTCTGCTTCTTCGCAAGCCGCAGGAGGCATCACCTGTTTCATTGGATGCAGAAAAAACTCTTCCTGAGCAGGAGACAGAAACGGCACAGGCGCCTTCCGATCCAGTACATAGTGAGAGCCGGATTCTCCTTCGCGACAGCGCCTACGGCGAAATCTGGATTCCCGTGCTGCAGAGCGTTCCTGCGTGCAGCTACGATCTTGAACAGGTGGTTCTCCGGAACGGCAGGAATTTCTACCTTGAAAATGATAACATCACCTCCCGTTTCGGCGTGGATGTATCCGCCTATCAGAACGACATTGACTGGGAAACTGCCCACGCCTCCGGCGTTGAATTCGCCATCATCCGTGCCGGATTCCGGGGATATGGCTCCGGAGAGCTGGTTGTGGACGAGCGCTTTCACGAAAATATGCAGGAAGCCATCGCTGCCGGCGTGGATGTGGGCGTGTATTTTTTCTCGCAGGCAATCTCTGTTGAAGAAGCGTTAGAGGAAGCCGAGCTCGTTCTCACATTGGTGGATGACTACGAAATCACCTACCCCATTGTCTACGACTGGGAGATCATCACGACAGATTCCGCTCGTACGGACAGCGTTTCAGTTGCAACACTTACGGATTGCACCGTCGCCTTCTGCGACGCGATTGCTGATGCCGGCTACACGCCGATGGTTTACCAGAATAAGCGTACAAGTCTCCTTAAGCTCGATCTGCAGGAGGTAACGGATTATGATTTCTGGCTTGCGGAATACAACGAGGAAGCCACCTTCTACTATCACTATGATATGTGGCAGTACAGCTGTGAGGGCAGTGTGCCCGGCATTGAGGGTGCTGTAGACATGAACATCTGTTTTGAGGACTATACAAAGGGGAGGAACGAATGAACAAGCCAAAACACCGCAGCCGGCAGCTCCCCCTGATGCTCGGCATCTGTCTTTTCATGGTGCTGCTGAACATTCTGGCACGCCTTTTTCCCGGCTTAGCGGACTGGTATACGATGCACATTTTCCTTCCTGTATCGGGAGTCTGGACGAGGATTTCGGGAACTGTCCCCTTTTCTGTCGGTGAGGTGCTTATCATTCTGGGAATTCTCCTGCTCCTGATAACGCCAATTTCCCTGCTGATACTGCTGATCGTCTGCAAGTCACAAAGACGAAAGATTCTGAAGCTTTACGGACTCGTCTATGGTTGGATTCTGACATGGATTCTGTCCACGGAAACCCTGCATTGCTTCATCCAGTACCAGTGCACGACCTTCGGGGACAGGTATTTTCCGGATGCACCGGAGAGCTACGCATCCGAAGAGGTACTCTCCGTCTATGCACAGCTTGTGGATGCCGCTAATGAAGCGGCAAAGGAAGTGCAAAGGGATGAAAACGGCTGTTTCATCATGACAGATAATCTCTATCAGACGGCTAAGACTTCCATGCAGCAGCTTGGTGAGCAGTACCCGCAGTATGCCGGATTCTATCCGGATCCAAAGCCCATTTTCTTCTCCAGCATCATGACGCAACAATGGCTTCTGGGAATTTACTACCCCTTCACAATGGAAGCCAACTACAATCAGCAGGTGTATGAAATCAATCTTCCTGCGACACTTTGCCATGAGTACACCCATCTCAAGGGCAATCTCTTTGAGGACGAGGCAAATTTCATCTCCTTTCTCGCCTGCACAGACAGTGAGAGCGCAGACTTCCGATACAGCGGTTATCTGATGGCACTCGAATACATGATGAACGAGGTCTGGGAACTGGAAGGTGCTGAGGAAATCAAGGCGCAGCTGGATCCTGTGATCTGGAACGACCTCTATGCCTTTGTTCCTGAAGAAACATGGGAGGAGATTGAGGAAGAGGCGGTAATCGATACGGCAATCATGGAGGAGGTTTCCGATGTCGCAGCCGATACCACACTCAAGCTCAATGGTGTGGAGGATGGAATGCGCAGCTACAGCCGGATGGTCAACCTGGTGCTGCATTATTATCTGCAGGCAGAATAGGATTCATGGCATTTTCACCGAATCCTCCAGCTTTTCCCAGAATACAATGGATGAATCCTACAATTTTCTAATTGGAATGCAATTTTCCCTTGACACTGGGCAAAATATATGTTAGAATAGTGTTCGTAAAAGGGAGTAGCTTGCGTTGCAATAACGTAGTATCATGCGCCATACCCGGCATTTTCATGTCCGTATGATATTTTAAAAAGCAAGACTTTTATTACAGCAAGTCTGTAATGGAAGTCCTGCTTTTTTTGTTTTCCAATGCAGCAAGCCATCAAGGAGGTCAATATGAGTATGAATTCACCCGCTTATGCACAGCCAAAGGAGGAGCTGCTGTCCGCACTCAATGCCAGCGAACAGGGCTTAACCCCCGAACAGGCAGCACAGCACCAAAAAATCTATGGTGCCAATGAACTTGAGGACACAGCACAGAAAAAGATCTGGCAGGTCTTTCTGGAACAGTTCAAGGATTTCCTCGTCATGATTCTGATCGCAGCAGCCATTATTTCCGGTGTACTCGGCGACTGGGAATCCGCCATCATCATTCTGGTGGTTATCACCATCAATGCCATTCTCGGTACAGTACAGCACTGCAAGGCACAGCAGTCCCTCAATAGTCTGAAGGCCATGTCCGCTCCGACTGCAAAGGTACTGCGCGGCGGCGAGATTGTTGTCATTCCCGGCAAGGAAGTAACCGTTGGCGATGTACTGATTCTCGATGCAGGTGACTTCATCTGTGCGGACGGCAGAATTCTGGAAACCGCAAGTCTCAAATGCGCAGAAAGTGCCCTCACCGGTGAAAGTGAGCCTGTCGAAAAAGAGGACATCGTCCTTGCTGCGGACTGTGCACTCGGCGATCGCAAGAACATGGTTTACTCCGGCAGCTTTGTCACCTACGGCAGAGGCCGTGTGCTTGTCACCGGAACCGGAATGCAGACAGAAATCGGTAAGATTGCGACACTTCTGAAATCCACAAGCGAAAAGAAAACACCCCTGCAGGTGGGCCTTGATGACTTCGGCAAGAAGCTGTCCGTCATCATTCTTGTGGTCTGTGCACTGGTATTCGGTCTGAGCCTCATGCGCAGCAATCCCCCTATGGATGCGTTTGTTTTTGCCATTGCACTGGCAGTTGCAGCCATTCCGGAAGCACTCAGCTCCATCGTCACCATCGTACTGGCGATGGGTACCCAGAAGCTTGCACAGGAAAATGCCATCATCCGCAAGCTCCAGGCAGTCGAAGGACTTGGCAGTGTATCCATTATCTGTTCTGATAAGACGGGTACCCTCACCCAGAACAAGATGACCATCCGTAAGATTTACTTTGACAATACCCTGATTGACGAAAACGAACCCCTCACTGAGCGTCAGAAGCAGCTTGTTATTGACGGTCTGCTCTGTAATGACGCAACTGTAAAGGACGGCGAGGAAATCGGTGACCCAACCGAGGTGGCACTCGTCAACTACGCAGAGAAGCACAATATCGGTTCCCTGGAATACAGAGGAAAGTTCGAACGACTCGGTGAACTGCCGTTCGATTCCGACAGAAAGCTCATGTCCACGATTCACAAGATCGGCCCGAACTACAAGATGCTGACCAAGGGTGCAGTGGATGTGCTGATTCCCAGAATTCTGGAGATGAAGACTGCCGATGGCAAACGCCCCTTCACACCGGAGGACGCAGACAAGCTTCGCTCTGCAAATCTCTCCCTCTCCGATCAGGGCTTGCGCGTGCTTGCCCTTTGTGAGCGCGATGTCCCCTCCCCCAATGTAACACTTGAGGATGAAAACGGCTATATCCTGCTCGGTCTTTTCGCAATGCAGGATCCGCCCCGTCCGGAATCCGCAGATGCCGTTGCAAAATGCAAGTCCGCGGGTATCCGTCCGATCATGATCACAGGTGACCATCTGATTACGGCTTCTGCCATTGCAAGACAGATCGGCATTCTGGATGACGAGCATATCGCTGTGGAAGGTTCTGCAATCGAGTCCTTGTCCGATGAAGAACTCAAGGACTTTGTCGAACAGGTTTCCGTCTATGCGAGAGTTTCTCCTGAGCATAAGATCCGGATTGTTAACGCTTGGCAGGCACGCGGCAATATCGTTTCCATGACCGGTGACGGCGTGAACGATGCGCCTGCACTGAAGCAGGCGGATGTCGGTGTTGCAATGGGCATTACTGGCAGTGAGGTAGCAAAGGACAGCTCCTCTATGATCCTGACGGATGACAATTTTGCCACCATTGTGAAGGCAGTGGAAAACGGCAGAAACCTCTATGACAACATCACGCGCTCCATTCTCTTCCTGCTCTCCGGTAATACAGCCGGCATTCTGGCGGTGCTGTACTGCTCCATTCTGGGACTCAGCGTCCCCTTCCAGGCAGTGCATCTGCTGTTCATCAACCTTCTGACGGACTCCCTCCCGGCAATTGCGCTCGGTATGGAACCGCATACACCCGACGTGATGAAGCGTAAGCCCCGTCCGAAGGATGAGTCCATTCTGACCAAATCCGTACTGGGACAGATTCTCACAAGCGGTATTGTGATCACGATCTTTACGCTGATCGCGTACTATATTGGTATGGGAATCGACAAGGCTGCTGGCAATACCAGCTCCATCACTGCAGCAAGCACTATGGCATTTGCGGTACTCTGTATGTCAAGACTTGTACACAGCTACAACTGCAAGTCCGAAAGCCCCATCCTGTTCACAAAGAAGATGTGGAACAACAAGGCAATTCAGGGTGCATTCCTCTGCGGCTTCCTGCTGCTGAGTGCCGTCCTCTGGCTGCCCTTCCTGCATGGTCTGTTCAAGGTCTATGCCCTCAGTCCTATGCAGATTCTGATTGTTTACGGTCTGTCCCTGCTGACGCTGCCGGCAATGCAGCTGATCAAGGCGATTACAAAGGCGATCAAGAAGTGATACAAAACGCCCCACAGTTTCCCTGTGGGGCGTTGACTTTCACATAATGATAAAGGCGGCAATAATTGCCCCAAAACCAATGACGGGCAGCAGGACAATATATCCAAGAATACGCAGAAAGATGCCTGTGCGCTTCAATCTCGTTTCATGATAGAGGAGGGTCCCGACGAGTATTGGCAGGATTCCGATCACAAATACAACGATCACAAATACAATCATTGCAAACAGCAGACTGATAAATGCCATGGTAATCCCCCCTCATTTCTTCTATTATAACAGAATCGATCGAGTCTGTCAACCGCACGCTCAGCGAGGAAGTGTCCAAATGAGGAGATTACCTTTTCTTGTGCATCTACAGTAAACTGCCCCACCCCCTCCCCCCTCCCGAAGGGAGGGGGATAAGTGCAGGGGGCTTCGTCCCCTGCACCCCTAACAAAACGCGATTATCACAGCGTTTTGTCCACTCTCTTCGGTGAGAAGGCGATAAATTCCCCCGAATCGATTGACAAAAACGCCGGAATATGGTAAGATAATAAAGTATTGTGAAAATTCAGACAAGGAAGGATCAAAATGGCAAGAAAGAAAGAGCCCCCAAAAAGACCTAAACAGCCTCAGATGGATGCCTGGTTCGAAAACGCCGGCATTACACAGGAAGAGGCGATTACGGATACACTCGAAAAGAACTATCTCCCCTACGCCATGAGCGTTATCATCTCGCGTGCGCTTCCGGAAATTGACGGCTTCAAGCCGTCACACCGAAAGCTCCTGTACACGATGTACAAGATGGGACTGCTCACGGGCGCTCGTACCAAGTCCGCCAATATTGTCGGACAAACAATGCGTCTCAATCCACACGGCGACGCGGCAATTTACGAAACCATGGTGCGTCTCACGCGCGCCAATGAGAGCCTGCTGCACCCCTATGTGGACTCAAAGGGTAACTTCGGCAAGCAGTATTCCCGCGATATGGCATATGCGGCAGCACGATACACGGAGGCAAAGCTTGCACCGATCTGCAATGAACTGTTCCGTGACATCGATAAGGAAACCGTGGATTTCGTCCCGAACTACGACAATTCCATGCCGGAGCCGAGCCTGCTGCCTGCAGCATTCCCTTCGGTGCTGGTCAATGCAAACATGGGCATTGCCGTTTCCATGGCAAGCAATATCTGCCCATTCAACCTGCAGGAGGTCTGCGAGACGACCATTGCACTGATGAAGAACCCGAACCACGATATTCTTACCACCCTCAAGGGACCCGATTTTCCCGGCGGCGGCTTTCTGCTCTATGATGAGGAGGAGCTGCAGAAAATTTATGAAACCGGCCGCGGCAGTGTGAAGCTCCGCTCTAAGTGGAATTTTGACAAGGCTTCCGGCTGTATTGAGGTCACTGAAATTCCTTATACAACGACGCTTGAGGCAATCAAGGACAAAATCTCCGAGCTTTCCAAGCAGGGCAAACTCCGTGAAGTGTCCTATGCACGAGATGAAATTGATGTCAACGGCTTCCGTCTGGCGATTGATGTAAAGCGCGGCACGGATCCGGATAAACTCATGCAGAAACTCTTCCGCATGACACCGCTGCAGGACAGCTTCAGCTGCAATTTCAATATTCTTGTCGGCAATACACCCAGGGTTATGGGTGTGCGTGAGATCCTGCTCGAATGGGCGGCATTCCGCGAATCCTGCGTGAAGCGTAGAGTCTACTTTGATCTTAATAAGAAAAAAGACAAGCTCCATCTCCTGCTCGGTCTTAAGAAAATCCTGCTTGACATCGACAAGGCAATTGCAATCATCCGAAAGACCGAAGAAGAATCCCTCGTTATCACAAACCTCATGAAAGGCTTTGATATCGACGAAATTCAGGCAGAATATGTTGCGGAAATCAAGCTTCGCCATCTGAATCGCCAGTACATTCTCTCTCGCATTGAGGATGTGGATAAGCTCAGGGCTGAGATCGAAGACATGGAGGACATCCTCAACAAGCCGGAGCGCATCCGGAAGATCATCACTTCTGAACTGAAGGATACCATCAAAAAATATGGTCAGCCGCGCAGAACAATGTTCTACCATGCGACAGATGAGGACAATCAGCCTCTTGAAGATGATACTCCCGATTATCCTGTGCATATTTTCCTCACAAAGGAAGGATATTTCAAGAAGATCACACCCCAGTCTTTACGCATGAGCGGCGAACAGAAAGTCAAGGAGGGGGACAGTATCTCGCTTCAACTGCAGGCATCCAACAAAACCGAGCTGCTCTTCTTCACCGACAAATGTCAGGTATACAAAACAAGGGCAAGTGCCTTCGATGATACCAAGGCAAGTGTGCTCGGTGATTATGTTCCTGCAAAGCTTGGCTTCGATGAAGGTGAACGCGTTTGCGGCATGATCATGACGAACGACTATTCCGGAAACCTCCTGTTCATCTTTGAAAACGGCAAGGCTGCGAAGGTTCCGCTCTCCGGTTATGCAACCAAAACCAACCGCAAAAAGCTTACCGGAGCCTTCTCTGACAAGTCCTCGCTTGTCTGCTTGCTGCACCTGCATGAGGATGGTGAATTGCTCATCCGCTCCAGCGGCAATCGTGCTATTCTTGTGGATACAGCTTTGATTCCCGAAAAGTCAACCCGCAGCACCATCGGTGTCGGCGTCATGACGCTCAAGGCAAAACAGGTAGTTACTGCTGCCGAGATGCCCGATACAGAACGAATCCCAGATCTCCAGAGTTATCGGGTT
The DNA here is from genome assembly GCA_045544975.1 of Oscillospiraceae bacterium. Classification (GTDB taxonomy): domain Bacteria; phylum Bacillota; class Clostridia; order Oscillospirales; family Ruminococcaceae; genus UBA3855. The sequence continues at coordinate 11,223 of JAZQAA010000101.1, forward strand.
AAGTCCATTCCGGCAGCCGGAAAACTTGCAAAGAACCTCGAAGAAGCAAATCAGATGTCACTGATCTAAAATATAATCCCCCTCTATGAGGGGGATTTTTCATGCAAAAAACCGCTCGTCCAAAGACGAGCGGTTTTGATGTTTTGCATCATCAGTAAGTAGTCCAGCCGACTCCTTATTCCTTAACACCACCGAGTGCAACACCGGCAATGATGAACTTGGAGAGGAGGAAGTAGATAATTACGATCGGCAGGATGGAAAGTGTAATACAAAGATAGTTTACACCGTAGTCCTGGTTTCTGTCCAGACCGAGAACGGCCTGTACCATGATCGGAATTGTCTTATTCTCTGCACTCTTGATGATCATGTTCTGTGTATAGTAGTTGTTCCAGTTAGCAACAAATGCAAAGATCGCCTGAACAGCCATTGCGGGCTTCATCATCGGGATTGCAATTGTCAGGAAAGTACGGAACTCGCCGCAGCCATCGATACGGGAAGCTTCCACGATATCGAAGGGGAAGGTGGACTTCATGGAGGATACCATGAAGAATACAACTGCCGGTGCAGCAACTGCCGGTACGATCAGCGGAATATAGCTGTCTACCAGACCCAGATCATACATGAAGGAGATGAAACCTGCGGATGTTACCTGTACAGGGATCATCATAACTGCAATAATGAATGTGTAAGCCGGACTCTTCATTCTGTAATCATAAACAGTCAGACCATATGCAGTCATTGCAGAGAAGAATACAGTCAGGATTGTTGTGCAGCCTGCAATGATCAAGCTGTTCTTATAACCAACCAGCACATTGAATGCTGTGGAATAGGAACGAGCTGCTGCAGTCAGCTTACCCTGCTTGTTAACTGCCTTACCAAGAAGAGTTTCAATATTTTCACCCAGATTGCTGCCAAACCAGAACTGGGAAGGATCCTTAACCAGATCCATGGAGTCATGGGTAGCGTTAACAATCAGAATGTAAATCGGAACCAGACAAATCAATGTCAGCAGAAGACACACGGCAAAAATACCAGCGGACTTCAGCATAATTTTCATGTGGTAATTGTCCTTAGGCTGTCCATACTGCTTTTTCATACTCATAATGCCAGCCCTCCTCTTTTTGCTCTTTCCTTCATCTGCTTAGCAGCTCTCTTGCGCTGCTTCTTCTTTGCAATCTCGTCCTTATCACGGTTCATGTAGAAGGTGATGGAGCCGAGTGCAGCAGTGATGATAAAGATAATGATGGAGGCAGCACCTGCGTAACCATAGCTGGATACATTAGGCGGACCTACATTGAAATACTCATAGATAAATACAGCAACAGTTCTGAGGTTGTCGTTGATATTTACCATGGTTCCCTCGTGATAGAGGAACGGCAGGTCGAACATCTGAAGACCACCGATCATAGAGGTTACGAGTGTGTAAACCATAATCGGCTGCAGCAGAGGCATGGTAACCCTGAAGAATACCTGTCTGGAGTTTGCACCGTCGATATCGGCAGCCTCAAACAGGGACGGGTTAATACCCATGATACCGGACATCAGCATGATCATGGTATTACCAAACCACATCCAGGTCTGGATGAACATAATCATCACTCTTGCCGGCCAAACGGAATTAACAAACAGAATGGGTTCTTCGATCAGTCCCCAGTTCAGCAGGGTACCGTTTACGAAGTTGTACTTACTGTCACCGAAGAGGCTCAGATACAGAGCAGCAACGGATGCAGCAGTGATGATGTTGGGCATATACATTACTACCTTGAAAAAGCCCTTGCCCGGGAGCTTAACCTTGGCGTCTGTGAACCATACTGCAAGCAGCAGGGACAGCAGAATCTGCGGAATGAAGTTACCAAACCACAGAATCATGGTGTTAATAAGGGACTGCCAGAAACGCTCACTGATACCAGGAGCACCAGCAGAGAGACCCTCACCGAACAGAATGGT
>JAZQAA010000102.1:0-9015 GCA_045544975.1 Oscillospiraceae bacterium
GGATGGCGTCCCCTTCTTCGAGGGTATCCAGCTTCTGTGTGGTATAGCCAACCTTTTGATAGATGATGGTGACGGTGCCCGCCTCGCGGTTGTAGCCGGCGATAGTCAGGGGGATGCGCTCGCCGTCCTCATCCACACGCAGGATGATGAACTGACCCGGCTCCGCTTTTTTTGCAACCAGCGGTGCCTCCACTTCCATCAGTGTCACGAAAGGATTAAGCACTTCTTTTCTTGCTATTCTATACATAAAGCAGTCCTCCTGCGAAAAATCTATATATCACAGTATACTCCATTTGCCCGTAAAATGCAAGAATGTTCGGCGCCAAAATCAAAATTTCGTCAAATCATATCATTTCGGTAGCGTGGGGTAAAAATTTGTGTATATTTCAGCGAAATCGGAATTTGCCAGCGACTTCCGCACGAAGTGCGGATTGGTTTTTAGGTCAAGCCTTTTTTCAAAAAGGCTTGCAGGGTCAAGGGACGGAGTCCCTTGTGCTCACCTTTGGTGAGCCAATAGAAAAGGAGGTTATCATGCAATACAGAACCGATCTTGCCCTTGAGAGCCTTGCGCAGACGCAGGTGCGGACGGGCATAACAGAACACAAACGCGGAGAGCATTTCTCTATTACCGAAATCCACATCGCTGACGATGCAAGCGGCAAGCCCCTCGGTAAGGGGAAGGGTCGCTATATTACCCTCGAAGGACAGTCACTTTCCCGCTTTTCCGATGATTTTGAACAGATGGCTGTGGAATTTGCCGGGGAACTGCGCCCCCTTCTTCCGGAGAACGGCGGCATTCTGGTTGCCGGTCTCGGCAATCAGGAAATTACCCCCGATGCGCTCGGACCGCGCGTTGCTGCAAAGGTGCTCGCAACCCGTCACCTCCGCCGTGAACTTGCAGCGGAGGACGAGGCTTTTCTCAAAAATCTCCGGCAGGTGAGCGTGCTCGCCGGCGGCGTCCTTGGACAGACCGGCATTGAAACCGCGGAGCTGCTCCTTGCCGTCTGTGATAAAATTCATCCATCGGCAGTCATTGCTGTGGATGCCCTCGCGTGCTCGTCCCTGCACCGCCTTGGAACAACCGTGCAGCTCTCGGATGCCGGCATTGCGCCCGGCAGCGGCGTTGCCAATCACCGGATGGCGCTGACTGCGGCGAATTTCGGCGTTCCCGTCATCGGTGTGGGCGTGCCGACGGTCATTGGAATGCACACCATTGTCGAGGATCTGACCGGACATCCGCCGAAGCTCCCCGGCAAGGACATGATGGTCACGCCCCGTGATGTGGACAGGCTCATCAGTCAGGCAGCGCACCTTCTCTCCTGCGGCATCAACCTCGCCCTCCACCCGCAGATGGATTATGGGGATGTGTGCGGGCTTATGTCGTAGCAAAAACCCCCGAACCGATCAACGGTCCGGGGGTCATTCTGTTATTCCTCAACCACTTCCGACGGAAACCCATTCGCTTCCGCCCAGGTGAAGATCACCGCGCCCTCGGGGGCGTGGATCGTGCAGGGTGCTTCCAGCTCCTCGAGACCCCAGCTTGCATAATTGAGCTCAGGGTTCATGACATACAAATCCGTCAGCGAATAGCACGCAACGAACATCTCCTCGTTCGTCGATGTCACACTTGCCGGAATTGTCACGCTCTGCAGGGACAGGCAGCCGGCAAATACCGCGCGGTGCAGCGCCGTCACGCCATCCGGAATGTTCACGCTCGTCAGGCTCTCGCAGTCGAGAAACGCCTGCTCGCCGATCTCCGTAATGCTCTCCGGCAGGACGATGGAGGTCACATTCCATGCCGCTTCAAAGGCATAATGCCCGATCTCCGTCACAGCCGCATCCCCGATGAAGGAAGGCACAACCACCGCCGTTTCCTTGCCGGTAAAGTCCGTAATTGCCGCCGTGCCGTCCTCGCGGATCTCGTAGCTGAAGGAGGAAAGGGGCGTGGCATTTTCGTCAACTGCAGGCTCCGTGGTCGGCTCCTCGGAGGGAGCGTCCGTCTCCGGTGCAGGCGTTTCTGCCTGTGTGGGAGCCTGTGTTTCTGTCACGGAATTCAGCTGCTTCGGCGCGGATCCGCAGCCGCACAGCAGTGCTGCACAGAGGAGCAGCGCAAGGGCTGTCAGCTTTCTCATACCTTCTTACCTCTCATCTTTGCACGCTGGGAGTTGTCCAGAATCCGCTTGCGGATACGCAGGGAGTTGGGTGTTACCTCCAGCAGCTCGTCATCTGCCAGGAATTCCAGGCAGTCCTCCAGACTCATAATTCTCGGCGGAACCAGACGCAGTGCGTCATCGCTGCCGCTTGCTCTTGTGTTGGTCAGGTGCTTTCTCTTGCAGACATTGACAACAAGGTCATCCGCCTTCGGGGAAACACCCACAACCATGCCCTCATACACGGGTACGCCTGCACCGATGAAGAGTGTACCGCGCTCCTGCGCATTGTACAGACCATAGGTCACGGCTTCGCCGGATTCATGGCAGATCAGGGAGCCTGCACTTCTTCTCGGAATATCGCCCTTGAAGGGAATATAGCTGTCAAATACGCTGCTCATGATGCCCTCGCCGCGGGTGTTGGTGAGGAACTCACCCTTGTAGCCGAACAGACCTCTGGACGGCACGAGGAATTCCAGTCTCATGCGGCTGCCCTGCGGATGCATGGACTGCAGCTCACCCTTGCGGGTACCCATTTTTTCCATAACGGTGCCCACACATTCCTCCGGAACATCGACAACAAGGCGTTCCTGCGGTTCGCAGAGCTGACCATTGATGGTCTTGTAAAGTACTCTGGGGGTGGAAACCGACAGCTCATAGCCCTCACGGCGCATATTCTCTACGAGAATGGACAGGTGCATTTCACCTCTGCCGGCAACGCTGAAGGAATCGGTGTTATCTGTCTCGGACACGCGCAGGGAAACATCCTTGAGCGTTTCCTTGAACAGTCTCTCGCGCAGCTGACGGGAAGTCACATACTTGCCCTCCTGACCGGCAAAGGGGCTGTCATTCACGGAGAAGGTCATTTCCATGGTCGGTTCGCTGATGTGCGTGAAGGGCAGTGCCTCCGGCTGCTCCGGTGCACAGATTGTATCGCCGATGGTGATGTCCGCAATACCGGAAAGCGTAACAATATCGCCGACAGTCGAGGTTTCCACATTTGCCTGACCAAGGCCCTGCATCTGGGAGAGGGAAACAATCCTTGCCTGCATATGCTTGTCCTGGTCGTTGTCGTTGCAGACAATGACCTGCTGTCCTACGCGGATGCTGCCGCGGGCGATTCTGCCGATGGCAATTCTGCCGACATATTCGTTATAATCAATGGAGGAAACGAGCATCTGCAGCGGCTCCTCCGGCTCGCCCTGCGGCGGCTGTACATAATTGATGATCGTCTCGAAGAGAGGAATGAGATTCTCGCCGGGAGTGTCCTTATCAAGGGAAGCCGTACCAGTTCTGCCGGAGCAGTAGAGAATCGGGCTTTCGAGCTGTTCCTCGTCCGCATCCAGATCCAGCAGAAGCTCCAGCACCTCGTCCTCGATTTCGTCAAGACGGGCATCCGGACGGTCGATCTTGTTCACCACGATGATGATTCTGTGTCCCATTTCCAGTGCCTTGGAAAGCACGAAACGGGTCTGCGGCATGGGACCCTCCGCTGCGTCAACCAGCAGCAGCACGCCGTCCACCATGCTCAGGACGCGCTCCACCTCGCCGCCGAAATCAGCATGGCCGGGGGTGTCGATGATGTTGATCTTGATATCCTTATACTGTACTGCGGTGTTCTTTGCAAGAATGGTAATACCGCGCTCGCGCTCGATATCGTTCGAGTCCATCACGCGGTCTGCGACATTCTGGTTCTCACGGAATACGCCGCCCTGCTTGAGCATCTCGTCCACGAGGGTGGTCTTGCCATGGTCTACATGGGCGATGATGGCGACATTTCTCAAATCTTCTCTGATCATAAAGAGCCTTCTTTCCTTTTGTTACTAATCGGTTCTTAGTATACCACAATTATGGCGCAAATGCAAGTTTTTCTTGAAAAAATGACATTTTTGACGAACAGCAGCCCCCATGGGCGCGGAGTTTCTGGCAAAATTGCGAGAACCCCGTACTTTCCCATAGACTGCACAAGCCGGAGAGGGAGAAATTGTGCAAACTGTAGAAATTTTGCGTTTGTCAAAAATTAACAAAAATGCGCTTGCATTTTGGAAAGTGGTAGGATATAATGAGAATAGGAAAGTGCGGCCATTTCCGCACACAGCGGATAAAGGACAAGGAGGGGTTTGCCTTTATGACAAAGAAAATTGCCGTGATTGTATCGGGAATTGACGAAGAATACCAGAGAACCATATTGAACGGACTGCATGACTGCGCACGGGAGCATGGTGCCCATGTGATGCACTTCACTGCCTTTGGCGGCATTCTGCACAACGAGGCGCATGATGCCGGAGAATACAATATCTACAAGCTCTGTAATTATGGAGAATTCGACGGCGTTGTGCTGCTGACCAATACCATCTCTGAGCCGGATGTTACCGGTGAGATTGTCACCGAGGTGCAGAAATACAACATTCCCACTGTCAGTGTGGACAACGACTTTGATGTGCGTTTCTTCCACATCGGTATTGATAATTTTGGTGCCATGGAGGACATGGTACGCCATGTTGTGGAGGTGCACGGATGCCGGAATATCGGCTATATCTCCGGCCCCGAGAGCAATGTGGAGAGCGTGCGGCGTTACAATGCCTTTGAAACGGTTATGCGCGAGAAGGGACTGCCCGTTAACCGGGAAATGATCTATTACGGCAGCTTCCGCAGCTGTGACGGCAGTGAGGGCGCGCAGTATTTCCTTCGCCGCGGTGCACTGCCCGAAGCCATCATCTGCGCCAATGATGCCATGGCGCTTTCGACCGTTCTGACACTGGAAGAGCATGGCGTGAAAGTGCCGGAGGATGTGATTGTGACTGGCTTTGACAATATCTTTACCGCACGGAATTTCGATCCCGCCATCAGCTCTGTGGAACGTCCGCTCTACCGGACGGGCTACCTTGCCGGTGAGAAAATCCTCGGCGTCGGCGAAGCCGCTTCCATGCCCCGAAGCGTGGAGCTTCCCACGCAGTGCGTATTCCGCCGGAGCTGCGGATGCCAAGCCTCGAAAGATGCCAAGGACGAGCAGAGCAGCAACCGCCGCTTCCGTAAGGCAAATTATCGGATTCTTGACCGCTATTATACCAATATTCCCGTTGTCAACCAGATGTCCTGCTGCCTTGCAGAGAGCGAGGATTTCACGCAGAATCTGGAAATTCTGAAGGGATTTATCCGTCAGACGGGCTGCGAGAGGTTCTATCTCTGTCTCAATGAGGACTGGAATTCCATCCGCAAGGACACCGGTGCAGGCGGTCAGAAAATCCAGTTCATTGAGAATTTCCGCCGCGAGGGCTATGCGGATACCATGCTTGTGCCGCTCGCCTATGCGGATGGTGAATTCTGCAGTCTGCCGCCCTTTAAAAGCAGCCAAATGCTGCCGGATCGGGAACTTGATTATACCGAAGCGATGGGCTATTACCTGCTTCCGCTGCATTTCAGAGACCGCTGCTTCGGCTACTGTGTCATCTGCAGCAAGAGCTTTGATCTGGAAAATCCCCTTCTGCATTCCTGGGTGATGAATGTTGCGAACTCCCTTGAAAGCGTCCGGAAGATGGAGCATCTCGACAAGGCAATGCATGAGCTGGATCAGCTCTATGTGATGGATCCGCTCTGCCGCATCAATAACCGCAACGGCTTCAATAAATTCACCTATGATGTGTTCGAGGAATGCAAGGCGCATCACAAGCAGGTCATGATGATGTTCATTGATATGGACGGCTTGAAGATGATCAACGATACCTACAGCCACGAGGAAGGCGACAACGCCCTCAAGCAGCTTGCCAAGGCGATCAAGCTCAGCTGCAGCCGCGGAGAGATCTATGCGCGCTTCGGCGGTGATGAATTCATCGTGTTTGCGCCGGATTACGGCGAAGAAGAAGCCCGCGTGCTTGCCGATGCCATTGACAGCCGCATCAACGAATACAACCAGACCTCTGCAAAGCCCTACCCCGTCGGCGCCAGCATCGGCTGGCATATCACCCAGGTGGACGAGGACATGAGCCTCTACCCCCTGATCACTGCCGCGGATAAGAAGATGTACGAGGAGAAGAAGCGCAAGAGAGTTTCGAGGTATCTCAGGCATTAAGACGAAAAACAGCCCATCCCCTCAAGGGGATGGGCTGTTCAGCGGCAGCACCCTACCTCTTTCCCCCTCACCTTTGGGGAGGGGGTTAGGGGGTGGGGTAAATTTAAGCTAAATAATACTTTTTTGACAGACTGAATCCCCCAAGCCATAGGCTTGGGGGATTTTCAAGTATTCTCGTTTACACCAGCGAAGAAGTAATAAACACATCATAGGTGTGACGAACTGCCACATCATAGATGCTGCGGATTGCCTGCTCGAGGTCATGCTGGTTCACGCCGACGATCACATTCAGCTCGCTGGAGCCCTGGTCGATCATCTTCACATTGATTCTGGAATGTGCCAGTGCTGCGAAGATTCTTGCTGCGGTACCATGGGTGCGTCTCATGCCGCGGCCAACGACTGCGAGCAGCGCAATGTCATTCTCAATCTCCACATGGTCGGGATTGCATCTCTTGCGCAGTGCTGCAAGGAGCTGATCCTCCTTGCCCTCAAGGCTTGCACTGTCCACGATTACGCTCATGGTGTCAATGCCGGAAGGCATATGCTCGAAGGAAATGCCCAGATCTGCGATGGTATTGAGGACATCGCGGCAGAAGCCGATCTCGCTGTTCATCATGGACTTTTCAATATTGATCGCAGAGAAGCCCTTCTTGCCGGCAATACCGGTGATGGTGCGAACGCTTACCTCGTCCTTGACATCGTCGTCCGGAACGATCATGGTGCCTGCGTCCTCAGGCGCATTGGTGTTGCGGATGTTGATCGGGATACCTGCAGTTCTTACCGGGAAAATCGCATCCTCATGCAGAACGGTTGCACCCATGTAGGCAAGCTCACGAAGCTCCTTGTAGGTGATCTTGTTGATCACAAGGGGGCTGTCCACGACTCTTGGGTCAGCAACCAGCATGCCGGAAACATCCGTCCAGTTTTCGTAAACGGAAGCTCTCATTGCTCTTGCCAGCAGGGAGCCGGTTACATCGGAGCCGCCTCTGGAGAAGGTACGAACTACGCCGCTGACGGATCTGCCGTAGAAGCCCGGAACAACGGCATTTTCCACGCCGCTGAGAACCTCACGGAGCTTTGCAACAGTCTCATGACGCATCATCTGACCATTGTCATTGAAAATGATCACATCTGCTGCGTCCACAAAGGTGTAGCCGAGGTATGCAGCGATGATGATACCGTTGAGGTACTCACCGCGGCTTGCAGCATACTCCTTGCCTGCGGTTGCCAGTGCCTTCTGGATTTCGCTGAACTGCTTTTCCAGAGAAACATCCACGCCCAGATCCGCAATGATGCCGTTGTAACGATCCTTGATCATCTGGAAATCCTCGGTGAAATCCTCACCCTTACTTGCTTTATCATAGCAGGCGTACAGCATATCTGTCACCTTGATATCGTCAGCATAACGCTTGCCCGGTGCGGACGGAACCACAAATCTTCTCTCCGCATCGCTTTTAATAATGGCAGCTGCCTTCATGATCTGTCCTGCATCCGCAAGACTGCTGCCGCCGAATTTTACTACCTTTACGCCCATAACTCTCTGTTCCTTTCTCCTGTGACAGCGGAGCCGCTCCGCCGGAATCACATCTTTTCTTACATTATCTATTATATTCGATTTTTCCATAAAAAGCAATTGGGAATCAATACAAAAATTACGCCTTCAAAAATGCTTTTTTGGTGAATACGACTGTATTTGAGGGAAGGACAGTTTGAGAGGACCTGCGCTTTGAAAAGATGAAAGCAAAAGCAGAGTCGCTTTACAGCGGATACTTTTGTTTTATCATCGAATATTGACAAAAATCTTGTAACAGTGTATAATGAGAGCAGAGAGTGCATCCAGTGCGGATGGCGGTCAATCCACGCTCCCGGAAGGGAGTGATATCATGGAACAATACATAACAGTATCGGATTTCATCCAGACAGGGATCTTCCTTGTTGGATTTACTTCGCTTTTGTATATGATTTTTCACAATGATAAAAGGAAATAACCGCCCTGAGCGACCAAACTAAGGCGGTTATTTCTTAACTTTTCTTATTTGGGAGCGACCGTCATCGATGCGCTCTCTTTTGTTTTATTATACCATGTTTTCAATCGGCTGTCAAGAGTTCTTTGCGCTGAAGCCCATCCTCATACAGCAGCCGGCACGCCTGTTCGTACCAGGCGATATTACTGATTCCCATTCTTCATATGAAACGCCTGCAGCAGGGCAACGAATCGATTGAGGTTCTCCTCCTGATGGGGAAACTTGCAGCCGATGATCTTCGGAGCGATCTGGAGTCGGAGTTTCAGCGTGTCCTTGCCGTTGTCAAAGAAGAGGTCGATCACGGTCTGCCCGAAGAGATTCTTTTTGATGTTCAGCTTTTTCATGCTGGACAGATGCATGGAACCGGTGATCTCCTTGCCGAGAACGCTCTCGATCATCAGCATTCTGCCCATGCTTGTGATGGTGGCAAAGCCCCAGAAGCCCTTGCCGGCGGAGAGAAGCCCCGGTTGGCAGTGCATACAGTACACCGGACACAGCAGAGCCTCATCCTTGACGAGCATTTTGAAAAAGGAACCGATCATATAGCCTTCGTTTAGTTGCATGGTGCATTCCTCCTAATGAAATCGTGTGTTTCCGCCCAAGGGCGGAAAGAAACAGTCTGTTAAACGGATAGAAGGGGCACTTTTTTGCATAAAAAGTGCCCCTCTTCCAAAAACAGTCCACCGGACTGTTTTTTGGAATTCACCCCTGAAAAAAGCGATGGATGAAAAGATTTCGCTCACTGCGGTGAGCGACGAGGGACGCTGTCCCT
>JAZQAA010000103.1:0-2237 GCA_045544975.1 Oscillospiraceae bacterium
TTTTTATTTTTGATTAAAAAGGAGTGAAGCTGTCGTGTATTTGCATCTTGCAGGTACAATCAATGACTCCATCGTAGATGGACCAGGACTGCGATTGGCAATTTATGTTCAGGGCTGCCCCCACCATTGCCCCGGCTGTCACAATCCCCAGACCCATCCCTTCGAGGGCGGAACGAAAACCGACATCGCCGCACTTCTGGAAATGATCCGGAAAAACCCCCTGCTCGACGGTGTGACCTTCTCCGGCGGAGAGCCCTTCTGCCAGGCACAGGCACTTGCCGCTCTTGGCAGGCATATCCGGGAACTGGGACTGAATATCATTACCTATACGGGCTATACCTTTGAATATCTGCTTGCACATTGTGAGGAGGATGGTATCGGCGAGTTGCTTGCTGTCACCGACTACCTTGTGGATGGCCCCTTCATTGAAGAACAAAAGAGCTATCAGCTGCATTTTCGAGGCAGCAGCAATCAGCGGGTGCTGGATGTACAGGAAAGCCTTGCAAAGGGTCATGCAGTGGAAACAGAGTTCTGACAGGAGTGAATGATATGGAACAGCGTGAAGCCATGCGGATCTCCGTGATCACAATGACAGTGAATATCGTCCTTTCCCTTCTGAAAGCTGCTGCCGGTGTGCTTGCGTCATCGGGAGCGATGATTTCGGATGCCATCCATTCCGCATCCGATGTGTTCAGCACCATTGTCGTGATGATCGGCATTCGTGCGGCGAACAAGGAAGCCGACGAGGATCACCCCTATGGACATGAGCGGATGGAGTGCCTTGCTGCCATTTTTCTGGCGGCTGTGCTGCTTGTGACAGGTCTTGGAATCGGATGGGACGGACTGCAGAAGATTCTTGCCGCTGTGCAGGGGAAAACCGCGGAGCTGATTGTACCGGGGTGGTTTGCACTGGCTGCAGCGGTTCTCTCCATCGTTGTGAAGGAGATCATGTACCAGGCAACAAGGCTTGTGGCAAAGCGCATCCAATCGGACGCCTTGATGGCGGACGCGTGGCATCACCGGAGTGATGCGCTGTCCTCCATCGGCAGCTTTATCGGCATTGGCGGTGCCATGCTGGGCTTTCCTGTGATGGACAGCATTGCTTCTGTAGTGATCTGTCTGTTCATCGTGAAGGCTGCATGGGATATTGCTGCGGAAGCAGTCCGGAAGATGGTGGACCATTCCGCCGATCGCGAAACAGAAGAAGCGGCACGCCGTCTGATTCTTTCCCACGAGGGCGTGATTTCCCTCAGAATGCTTAAAACCCGACAGTTCGGCGCAAAGATCTACATGGATGTTGTGATGACTGCAGATGCCGCGCTGAGCTTCCAGAGAGCACACGCGCTTGCAGAGGAGGTGCACGATGCCATTGAGCAGGCACTTCCCATGGTCAAGCATGTGATGGTGCATATTGAGCCGGATGAGCACGCCGGAAGCCGTCCGATTTTCGTGCTTCTGTGCAAGCACTGGCACGCAGCTGAGCGCGTTCGCCGCAGTCCGGAGCTGCTTGTCACGGGGGATATCCTTCGCATTCGTTTCCCCCTATGCGATATGCTCTATGATGACAGCGCGGATTATGACGGAATTCTGGAATTCTCCAGATGCCGCAGATATGAACTGCATGAGCCATGTGACCCCATCCGTTATTGGGAATATGGCATCGTTCCGGGACGCTTCTACCGTGTGGAGAATGATGCCGCCGGAGCTGCCTTCACCCCGAAGGCCGTGCAGCTGCAAACGGAAGGGACGGCTTCTGTACAGCATTATCTTCTCAGCCTGCCGACGGGGGATCTGGAATGCGAAGCGGAACGCTTTGCCTTTTCTGTGGAGCAAGTGGGGGAGAGCCGATGAATTATACTTATATCGTGGAATGCGCCGACGGCACCTATTACACCGGCTGGACAAACGATCCGGAAAAACGCCTGCGCGCGCATAACGAGGGAAAGGGCGCAAAATACACAAAAAACCGCCGCCCCGTCCGTTTCGTGTATCTGGAATCCCATGAGGACAGGATCGACGCCATGCGCCGCGAATTTGCCATCAAGCAGCTGACACGGCAGGAGAAGGAATGTCTTGTGCAGAGCGAGGAAAACTGTCTTGCAGACTGGAAGAAAATGCAGCCTGAGGAGTAATAAAGTGCCTTCTGTGAACGCATGTGGGGGCGCCGACCCTAACCGGGCCCCGTCCCCTCTGTCACTTCGTGACATCTCCCCACCCCGTGGGGAGTCACCCTCAGA
>JAZQAA010000104.1:0-3067 GCA_045544975.1 Oscillospiraceae bacterium
ACTTGCTTTTTGTATGCGGTGATGCAGGTGGAATACACCGGCATTTGTGTGGAACCGGATGCGGTGATGATTCGTTTTGGAAGGATGGACCTTTCACAGCCGGACTGTCTTGCCTATGCAAAACGGCAGTACGATATGGTCTGTCAGTCCCGTGACGGCAGAATTTCTGCGGGAAAGTCACCTGCCCCCTTTGACGGGATGGCAGAGCTTATGAAAAAACGATTGGAGGAAGCGGAATGACAGTTCAGAAGATGTATCAGTATTTAGACGAAATTGCGCCGTTTTCGGCGCAGGAGAAATGGGATAATTCCGGACTCCTTGTAGGCGACCCTTGCCGTTGTGTCGGCAGTGTTCAGGTGACACTGGATATCACGCTTGAGGCGGTGGAGGCTGCCTGCAAAAATGGCTGCGATCTGATTATTGCGCATCATCCCGTGATTTTTAGTCCTCTGAAAAGCCTGTCTCCCAACAATCCGGTCTATCGGCTTGCTGCCAATGGTATTGCAGCGATCTGCACGCATACGCCGCTTGATATCGCACAGGGCGGCATCAACGATATTCTGGTCGAGATGCTTCAGGAGAAGATTGCATTCACAGAAGAAATCCTTCCCCTCGATGCTGCCGGCTGCGGCAGAATTGTGACATTGCACAATCCCATGTCTGCGACCGAAATTGCCAAGGCTGCGAAGGAAATCCTCGGCTGCAATATTGTCCGGTTGACGGATACCGGAGATGCTGTGAGAACGCTCGGCATCTGCTCCGGCTCCGGGGCTTCCATGCTGGAGGAAATTGAGGGAAGGTGCGATGCCCTCCTGACGGGTGATGTCAAGCATGACCGCTGGTATGCGGCGCAGAATCTCGGCATTTCGCTCATTGACTGCGGACATTATCACACGGAAGTTGTGATGGTGCACGCCCTTGCAAAGAGCCTGCGCAAGCGGTTCCCGGAGCTTTCAGTTTATGAATGGGAAGGCGGCGATCCTGTTTCCTATGTCTGAACTGATCTGGAGCTGCCCCATCTGCGACGGCAGACTTTTATTGGACGGAAAATCCCTTCGCTGTGCGAAAAATCACTGCTTCGACAGAGGGAGAAGCGGTTATGTGCATCTTCTGCCCTCGAACCGGCAGAACGCGAAGCTCCCCGGTGACAATCCCGAAATGGTGCGTGCAAGACGGAACTTCCTGCAGAAGGGCTATTACTCCCATCTGCTCGATGCGCTGACAGGTGCAGTCCGCGATGCGCTTCCCGAAGGGGGAGTCCTGCTCGATGCCGGATGCGGCGAAGGCTATTATACAACTGGGATACGGACGGCTCTTTCTGAGGAAAAAAAGGACTGTCAGTATTACGGCGTGGATATTTCAAAAAGTGCAGCGGATCTGGCTGCAAGAAACGATAAAATCACAGAATTTGCAGTCGGAAGCGTATTCCATCTTCCGGTGGAGGAGAAAAGCTGTGATGCTGTTATGAGTGTTTTCGCGCCCTATTGCGGTGAGGAATTCCAGCGTGTGCTGAAGCCCGGCGGTATCTTTATCATGGCAATTCCGGCGGCGCGGCATCTCTGGCAGCTCAAGGCTGCCGTCTATGAAAAGCCCTATGAGAACGCCGTGAAGGCTTACGAGCTGGAGGGCTTTCAGTTTTTGCAAAAGAAAACAGCGGAGCGTGAAATTTTCCTCGACAATCCGCAGGATATCCGGAATCTGTTCAGTATGACACCCTACGCCTACAGGACAAGTCCGGAACAGCGCGAACGCCTTGAACAGCTCGAAACGCTCACAACGGAAACCGCATTTGAAGTTCTCATTTACCAGAAACCATAACCCGGAGGAATCAATATGGCATTTGACGGCGCATATCTCTATGCAGTAAAACAGGAAATCGAACACTATATCGGTGCAAGAGCGGACAAAATTCACCAGCCCTCGCGCGATGAAATTCTCATCCATCTGCGCGGCAGGGAGGGTGTGAGCAAGCTTCTGATCAGTACCGCAGGTGACAGTGCGCGCCTGCATCTGACGGAGGTTTCCATCGAAAATCCCGCAGCGCCGCCGATGTTCTGTATGCTGCTGCGAAAGCATCTTGGAGGCGGAAAGCTGACAGCAGTCCGTCAGGATGGACTGGAACGCATTCTGTTTCTGGATTTTGACTGTGTCAATGAACTCGGCGACCGTGTGACACTGACGCTTGCCTGCGAGGTTATGGGCAGATATTCGAACCTTCTTCTCATCGGGCAGGATGGCAAGGTGATTGACAGCCTGAAGCGCAACGCCGATATTACAAGAGAACGCGTGATCCTGCCGGGCTTCCCCTATGAAATGCCCCATCGCAGCCGCCGTCTGAATTTCCTGACAACGGATGATGCAACCATCAGCAGTGCGCTGCTGCTTGCCGCTGATATGCCGCTTGACAAGGCGCTTGTGCAGCTGTTTGAGGGCGTATCCCCTCTGCTTGCCCGTGAATGGGCATATTATGTCGGCAGGGGAGAAACCATCCGCACCCATGCTATGACGGAAGCACAGAAGGAACGCCTTTTGTTCATCCTGCACCGTACAGCGGAGATGATTCATACACAGAACTATCAGTTCACCATTCTGCAGACGCCCGAGGGACAGCTGAAGGATTACTGCTTCCTGCGTCCGGAACAGTACGGCGGTCTGATGGTCACGAGGGCAATGCCTTCCGCCAGCGCTGCGCTGGATGAATTCTACGCGAAGCGCGATCTTCATGCAAGAATGAAGCAGCGCGCGAATGATCTGTTCCGTCTTGTCATGACAAGGTTGGAGCGCGTGTCCAGAAAGCTCGACAACCAGCGGCAGGAGCTTTCCGAAACGGAAAAGATGGAATACCACAAGCTCTGCGGCGACCTGCTGTCTGCCAACCTCTATCGCATTGAAAAAGGCGATACTGCGGCAGTTGTGGAGAATTTCTACGAAGAGAGCTGCCCGGAAATTTCCATTCCCCTCAAGGTGAATCTGACGCCTTCGCAGAATGCGCAGCATTATTATACGCTCTACCGCAAGGGTGCTACCGCGAAGGAAAAGCTCGCTGAGCAGATTGCACAGGGCGAGC
>JAZQAA010000105.1:0-3077 GCA_045544975.1 Oscillospiraceae bacterium
TTGTCGTAACTGCATTTGCAGCACTGTTCCTGATGGGCGTTGTAGGCATTAAGACCAGAAAGTATGAGTAATACAATTTGATCTGCAACCAGATTCCCCTGCCCGACCAACGGGCGGGGGAATTTTTTTCCCTTTTACAAAGATTTAACATACGTGGTCTTGCAATTTTAAGCAAGGTATGGCATAATGAAAATAGAGAAATTTACGGAAGGAGCGTAACCTATGATCTATTTGGTGGAGGATGACAACAGCATCCGGGAACTGGTGATCTACACCCTCACCAGCACCGGAATGAAGGCAAAGGGCTTCGAAAAGCCTTCCCTCTTCTGGGATGCGCTGGAGCAGAATCAGCCGAAACTCATCCTTCTGGATATCATGCTGCCGGAGGAGGATGGCTTGAATATCCTGCGGAAGCTGCGCAGTAATCCGAATACGGAAAAAATTCCTGTGATGATGCTGACGGCAAAGGGCAGTGAGTTTGATAAAGTGATTGGACTTGACAGCGGTGCGGATGACTATCTCCCCAAGCCCTTCGGTATGATGGAGCTTGTGGCAAGAGTCAAGGCGCTTCTGCGGCGTTCCGTGAAACAGGAGCATAGCCAGAGCTATCGTGTGGGCTGTCTCTATGTGCATCCGGAAAAGCATATCGTGCGCGTGGAGGATGAGGACATTACCCTCACCTATAAGGAATTTGAAATGCTCTGTCTCCTGCTCAAGAACCAGGGCATGGTGCTGACACGTGACCAGTTCCTCAATAAGGTCTGGGGTTATGAGTTTGACGGTGAAAACCGCACGGTGGATGTGCATATCCGTACCCTGCGCCAGAAGCTTGGCAATGCGGGTGCCTATATCCGGACGATCCGCGGTATCGGCTACAAGATCGAAGAGGGTACCGATGAAGTATAAACTGTTCAAACGCTTCTTCACTGCCTGCATGATTGTGCTGGCAGTCTGCTTCGTGCTTGTGGCATTCTTTATGAATGATTATGTTTCCAAGCGCAATTCCTCCGAGCTTGCATCCTGTGCACGGCTGATGGCGGTGCTGCTCAATGAGCGGGGGGAAGATATCCCGAAAACGGAGGAAATCAACAGCAACATCCGTGCGACGCTTGTGCTTTCAGACGGAACTGTGGTTTATGACAGTATACTTGATGTCTCCGAGATGGAGAATCATGCGGGTCGTGAAGAGATCAAAGAAGCGCTCCGCGATGGAACCGGTGAGAGCCGGAGATATTCCGAATCCATCCTTCAGAAAACGGTTTACTATGCCCTGCGGCTCGAAAATGGCAGTGTGCTGCGTGTTTCCATGGAAGCGGACTCCCTTTTGCTGCTGGTTCTGAACCTGCTGCAGCCGTTGGCAGTTTCCGTTGTGCTTGTGATTTTGCTGTCGCTGATTCTTGCGGTAAGGTTCTCTAAAGATATCATGGCTCCCATTGACCGGATTGATCTTGAAAATCCCGATGATCGTGATGTTTATGACGAGATGAAGCCGTTTATCCGGAGAATTGTCTCCCAGAATCAGCAGATCTACCGTCAGATGAGCGAGCTGCGTGAAGAGAGCAGCAAGCAGGACAAGATGCGGCGGGAGTTTACCGCAAATGTTTCCCATGAGCTGAAGACACCGCTAACTTCGATTTCCGGCTTTGCGGAAATTATTCGTGACGGGCTTGTGCAGGAAAAGGATGTGCCCCGTTTTGCGGATACCATCTATCAGGAGGCACAACGGCTGATTGTGCTGGTGAATGATATTCTGAAGCTCTCGCGCCTTGAGGACGGCGTTACTGTGCAGATGGAGGATCAGAAGCAGAAGGCGGATCTGCTTGTCCTTTGTCAGGAGGCAGTGAAGCGTCTGGAGCTGAGCGCGAAAAAGGCAGGTATTACGATCGCCTGCGAGGGAGAATCCGTCGAAATTCTGTGCATCCGCAAGGTGCTGGAAGAAATCATCAGCAATGTCTGTGACAACGCCGTCAAGTATAACCGCCCCGAGGGCAGTGTTGCTGTTACGGTACACAGGGAAGATAATTACGCGGTTGTCCGCGTAAAGGATACCGGCATTGGTATTCCGGAGGAGGATCGTGCACGCATTTTTGAGCGGTTCTACCGTGTGAACAAAAGCCACTCCAAGGAGGTCGGCGGCACGGGGTTGGGTCTGTCCATTGTGAAGCATGGTCTTGCATTGCATCAGGCAAATATGACGCTGGAAAGCGAAGTCGGGAAGGGTACGGAGTTTGTACTGTATTTTCCGGCAGAATAAAAAAAGATCGGACACACTGCAGGAGCTGCAGGGTGTCCGTTTTTGTTTTTGTGTCTCCGGTTGTTAATTCTGCTTTTTTGTTGAAAAGCACCGAAAAATCATGTTATAATATGCTATAAAGTGTGGGAATTGTGGAAAAACCAAGTAGGAAGGGAGTGAAAAGAGATTGAAACATCAATTGCTGCTTCGCGCTGGATACAGTAAGACTGCGGTGACAAAGGAGTGTATCAAAGCTTTTCTATGGTTTGCGGCAACGGTTTTATGCGGCATTTTTTTGGCTGCAAGCCTGAAGGCACTGGATGGGAAGGAAACCAGGCAGGAATACATAGACAAACTGGAAAACGGAAAGGTTTATACTTCCATGGAGGCATACCTTGCGGATAATCCCCCGAGAGCCGATACGAGGACATGGCTGGAAAAGCAGGATGCTTTGACATTGGCGGTATTTACGGCATTTGCCATTGTATTGGCAGCGGCAGCACTGATTGTTATGGCGGTGTTCCTGAAAAAGAGTGCGAATCTGTCAAAGATTTACACGGCTGTGTGGGAAGATCATGTACAGGGGCTTGCAATCTCTCCGCGGAAGATGAGCCTGAGTTCCTTCAATGTGCTGTATGATATGGTGGAATCCGTCAGTGTGGATGATGACGGAGTGCTGATGATCCGTACGGAAACGGGAGTCTACCGCTGTCCTGTGGAGCAGCCCCATCAGGTGATACGGCTGGTTGAAAACAGAATGAAGAAGTAGAGGAGGAAATGAAAAAAGTCTTATTGTGAAAATTGCAGAAAATACGGCGTTATGACAGTGGTGGTGCATCACAGG
>JAZQAA010000106.1:0-5787 GCA_045544975.1 Oscillospiraceae bacterium
GAGGAGAAGAAGGCTGTACAGGCTGGTTACTGGCATCTGTTCCGTTACAATCCGGAGCTGAAGGCTGACGGCAAGAATCCTTTCGTAATGGATTCCAAGGCTCCGAACACTGACGAGTTCAAGAACTTCCTGATGGGTGAGGTTCGTTACAATGCACTGGCTCGCCAGAATCCGGAGAGAGCTGAGGCTCTGTTCGATGCAGCTGTTGCAAATGCAAAGGATCGTTACGATTACCTGACAAGACTGGCTGCTCTCTACAACAACGACTAATTCGTAATCCCTGTCTACGAAAGCAAGTAGACTTTGCTGCCGCTCCTCCGCGAACATGGAGGAGCGGCACTTTTTTAAAAAAAAATTTTACATTACATTGTCATATCCCCCTTGTGTTTTCCGTCCTATAGGACAGAAACGTTTCATACTAACCCCCTAAACTCCTATGTCTATAGGAGTTTTGGAGATTAATATCATATCGAAATGGAAAGGAGGCATTCGCATGGAAGATGAACAGATTCTGAAGCTCTACTGGGACCGCGATGAGCGCGCCATTACCGAGACGCGCACCAAGTACGGCAGCTATTGCTTCACAGTTGCTAACAATATTTTGGAGAACACACAGGACGCGGAGGAATGCGTTTCTGACACATGGATGCACGCCTGGCAGGCAATCCCGCCGGCAAGACCCTCACGATTCCGGCTGTATCTTGCCAAAATCACTCGTAATCTCGCCTTTGACTGCTGCAGGAGAAATGCAGCGGACAAACGCGGCGGCGGCAATATTTCTGCCATTTTAGAGGAATTGTCCGAGTGCGTTGCGGATACGGCGGCCGTGGAGGATGAGGTGCTTTTACAGGAGCTGCGCGGTATTATCCATGCTTTTCTCAGGGAACTGGATACCCGCGACAGGCAGCTGTTTCTCAGACGGTATTTTTATGCGGAGTCAGTCTCCTCCATCGCGGCGGAATTTCACATGAAGGAAAACACGGTTTCTGTGATTCTGGGTCGCACCAGAAAGAAATTACAGAAGCATCTGCAAAAGGAGGGTTATGCGCTATGACAAATGAACAGTTATTCAAGGCACTCGGCGAAGTGGACGAGGCAATGCTTGATGAAAATGTGGAAACCATTACGATTTCCAGGACACCGAAACACCGCTTTGCACTCTGGGCAGGAACGGCTGCTGCCTGTGTATGCCTGTGTGCAGTGGGGGCAAATGTCCTCCCCGATCTGCTTCCGCGTACGGAGGGGGGCAGCAGTACAGCTGACGAACTGCTTACCGCATCGGATTCCGGCATCACCTATCAGCTCCTGCCGGTGGGAAGCGATGCAAACAACACTTGCACTTCCGATGAAGGGACGCTCACATTCTTCATGAACGAGTACGGCTCTTACAGCATTACGGACTCGCTGTCCTCGGCATATCCGGAGACGGGCACCTATGTGAGAGATGGCAATGTGATTACCTGCACCTCGGAAAACGGCGAAACCACGGTCTTTGAGATTCCTGAGATCAATGGTGCATCCAGTGACATGGTGTTGAAACTCAAGCTCAGTGAGAAATATGATGATCTGGAAGGACGGCTCCTGACGGCGAGAATCAATCCGGAGCAGCTGCTTTCCAATCATGCTGAAATTACTTCTGTGGAGCTTTGCGGACAGGAATCCCATGTCGAAAAGGCGCAGTCGGAGTCCGGTGAAGTACAGGATATCACATATACAAAGCAGTGGTATTACGAGCTGGAAGAGGCAGAGATCACCGTACTTCATGAGCACCTCACAGGCTTGATTGTCTACCAGAATGGCTATCCGCTGCCGACGATGAAGGAGTATACAGCGCGTAACGACGACTATGAACTCCTCACCATCACCTTAGCGGACGGCACAACACACATGGTACAGCTGTACGATATTGTCATTCTTGACGCTGTGTCGCTGCTGCCGGAGCATGAACCATTCCACGCTCTGTGCACCTATCTGGATACGCTTTACGAAAAGGCGACGGTGAACACCTATACAGCACAGGATGATACCATCTGCAACAATTACTGGGTTCCGCTGGAGAATGGAATCCGGTACGAGACCGTATTCTGCGGTACGGAGCTGGAGGATCCGCAGAATTTCCAGGCGATTGAATTTATTCTCGATCCGTGGCACATGGAATACCAGATTATTGACCCGATGACATCCGGCAATGCGGAAATCGAGCGCGGCACCTATTCGATCGACAACGGCATCTACACACTCACCTCTCCGGACGGCAAGACCTCACAGCTTGAAGCAGTCGAAGACACTTCCGAGTGGAAGTGGGAGCTGAAGGTGCTCTCCTGCGACAGCTTCCCGGATTATGTAGGGATGGTTTTCACATCGAAGATGCAGGAGCAGAAGCCCTTTGCGGAGATGGAGGATCTCGTTGCGGTCACTGCGGAGGATGTCATGATGACGCAGGCGCAGAAGGACGAACTCGCAGCACTGCTGAAGGAGCTGACTGTTTACCAGACCTTGACTGTTCCGGAGGAGGATGCAGAGGGTCATACTGTTGCGAATATCCACCTGACATTTGATTCCGAGTCCTATGACATTCGTTTCTATGATGAGTGGATGATTTACAGCGACGGCACGGCATGGCTTGCGGACAAGGAGCAGATTGCACAAATTGTAAAGCTGCATCAGGATGTGCTGGCTTCCTATGTCGAAGAGGGCTGGTATCCCTTTGCAGAGCTGGATGCTTCGAAGATCACGGGGATTGATGTGTTCCGTCTGACTGCCGGTGATCCGGGTTCCTATTATCTGGAGAAGGAAGTCCCCGATCTGGTTGCTCTGCTGCAGAATATCACAGCATATGAAGAGGATCCGGAGTTTGGTGAACAATGTGGTTCCACACCGTATGTTCTGACGCTCACCGGAGCGGGTGGTGTTACAACGGAAATTGGCATCTACTCGGATCATATCTACTATGACAACTATGTTTTCTACGCAGCCGGTTCCAAGGACTGCGCAGCAGTGAGGGACTGGATTGACGGGATTCTGAACAAGGCACTCGAGCAGGGCTGGGGTACGGAAGAGCCACCCTTCGGCGAAGAAGGCGCGATGCAGCCATTTGCGGAGCTTGCGGATGGTGCGATTGTTTCCGGCTATATCCTCAATGAGCAGGATGGCAGTGAAATTACAATCCCATCTGAAAATCTCAGCGGCCTTGAAGCTTCACTGCGTGGGATGACAGTTTATACGGAGGATCAGCAAAATGCAGCCGTCAGAAACACAGATGCCAACTGGTACAGAATGGTATTTACTCTGGAGGACGGCAGCGAGCTTTCCTACCGCTGCACAGTTGAAGATAAGAATATGCTCTGGATTGATGGTGCCTTCTATTGGGTTTACAGTGAGGATTATACTGAATTGTATACGCAGACAGTGGGTTTCCTTGTCTTTACAGGCGGGAACGAGGTTCACACTTTCATCGGCAATATCACCGCGATTGACGGAAATATCATCACGGTCGGTGCAGTTGTCAACGGCGGCAGCATCGAACCGGGAGAATCTGAACCCGTATGCCTGTACAGCTTCTCTGCAGCGGGACTGCTGATGCATGACAATGCCGGAACAGCACTGAGCATCTCTGATTTTGCGGTCGGCGATACGGTGTATGTCTCCTACACAGGCGAAATTCAGGAATCCTACCCGAATTTCATTGTTAACCCGACGAAGCTGCAGCTCTATGCAGAATAACACAAAACCCCCGGAACCGCAAAGTTCCGGGGGTTTTTCTTCAATTATTTTAAGTCAATATATTTCCAGTAACCCTTCAGGTACACCCAGCCGGACATGACCGTGAGGAACACGGAGATCCAGACGAGCACATGGCTGAGAATTTCCATCAGCAGGAAGCTGACGCTGTGCGAAGCATCCAGATTCCACACGCCGAAGTCATACTGCAGCATCATAAAGAGCAGCAGGAACACGATGGTCACCATGGTGAAAGCGGTCTTGAGCTTTCCCCAGATGCCGGCGGCTACGACAATCCCCTTTTCGGCGGTCACAAGGCGCAGACCGGAGACCATGAATTCACGCGCGGCAATGATGGTAATCACAATGCCGTTCACGGCGCTGCCCGGTGCATCCGCGATGGCGGCAAGTGCAGCAAGGACGAGCACCTTGTCTGCAAGGGGATCGGCGAATTTTCCGAAAGTGGTTACAAGATTCCGTTTTCTCGCGATATTGCCGTCGAGCGCGTCCGTGATGGACGCGAGGGCAAAGATCACAAGCGCGAGCGTATAGCGGAAGGGGATGTTCACATACATGAAAATGAGAAACACCGGCACGAGCAGGATACGCAGGAGCGTCAGTTTATTCGGCAGATTCATCGTCACATACCTCCCCTAAAAGATCATAGTCCAGTGTATCGGTAATGCGGATTTGCACGAAATCACCGATTTCAAGCGGTTTTTCAGAAGAGAAGAACACCTTGCCGTCGATGTCGGGCGCGTCGGCTTCGGTTCTGCCGAAGTAGCATTCCGCCCATTTGTCAAAGCCTTCCACCACGGCGGTTTTCACGGTGCCGAGCTGGGCTTCGTTGTGCTGCAGGCTGATTTCTGCCTGCTGCTCCATAATGATATCGGCGCGGTGCGCACGGATGTCCTCATCCACCTGATCGGGGAATTCCGCCGCCTTGGTGCCGTCCTCCTGTGAGTAAGCAAAGCAGCCGAGACGGTCAAATTTCACATCCTGCACGAATTCCGCAAGCTCGTTGAACTGCTCCTGCGTCTCACCGGGGAAGCCGGTAATGAGTGTTGTTCTCAGGGTGATATCGGGCATTTTTGCGCGCAGCTTCGCGATAACTTCTGTAATCTGCGCCTTGGTGCTGCGGCGGTTCATGCGCTTTAAGATCTCATCATTGCAGTGCTGGATGGGCATATCAATGTATTTTACGATCTTATCTTCCCTTGCCATGACCTCAATCAGCTCGTCCGAGATGCGCTCCGGATAGCAGTAGAGCACGCGGATCCAGCGGAGCTTCTCAATTTTGCAAAGCTCTGTGAGCAGCTGCGGCAGGCGGTTTTCTCCGTAGAGATCCTCACCGTAGCGGGTCGTATCCTGCGCGATGATATTGAGTTCCGTCACGCCTGCATCGGCGAGCCACTGGGCTTCCTTCAGAAGCGCCTCCATCGGCGTGCTGCGGAAGCCGCCGCGAATCATGGGGATGGCGCAGTAGGTACAGCAATTGCTGCAGCCCTCAGAAATTTTCAGATAAGAAAAGAACGGCAGTGTAGAAATGATGCGCTCACCGGTCAGTTCCGCATCTTTCTTCGGCGCAAACTGCACGACTCTCTCACCCTTCAGCACGCGGTCGAGGACATCGACAATGTCCTTATTATCGCCGATACCAATGACTGCATCCGCTTCGGGGAATTCCTCGGCGCACTCCTTCTGGTAGCGTTCTGTCAGACAGCCGGTGAGGATGAGCTTCTTCACGGTGCCTTCTTCTTTCAGTTTAGCGATCTCCAGCACAGTTTCGATGGCTTCTTCCTTCGCGGACTGGATGAAACCGCAGGTGTTGACCACCGCCACATCCGACAGCCCGAATTCCGTCACCAGCTCATAGCCATGTGCACGGAGCTTGTGGAGCATTCGCTCCGAATCTACGAGATTTTTATTGCATCCTAAGGATACCATTCCCACTTTAATTGACATGAATATTGCCTCCTTTGATATAAAAAGGGGTCAAGGGCTTCGCCCTTGGCGGGTGGAGGGTGCGCAGCACCCTCCACTTATCCCCCTCCCCTCTGGGGAGGG
>JAZQAA010000107.1:0-8082 GCA_045544975.1 Oscillospiraceae bacterium
GCTGTATGTTTCCATCCCCTTTTGCCCGACAAGATGCAGCTATTGCTCTTTTGTTTCGCATTCCATGGAGAGCGCAAAGCAGCTCATTCCAGCATATGTGGAGAAGCTCTGTGAAGAAATCGCTGTGATCGGTAATATCATTCGCAAATATGATCTTTCCGTACAGTCCGTGTACATCGGCGGAGGCACACCTACTTCCATTTCTGCAGAAATGCTGCGGCAGGTGATGGCTGCCATCGCGCAGCATATCGACATTGCCCATGCAAGAGAATACACTGTGGAAGCTGGAAGAGCCGATACGATTACTGAAGATAAGCTCCGTGTGATCAAGGAAATGGGAGCAACCAGAATTTCTGTGAATCCCCAGACTTTGCAGGACAGCGTTCTCGAAGCCATTGGCCGCCGTCATACGGCGCAGCAGGCAATTGATGCGTTTCATCTTGCAAGAAAACTCGGTTTTGATGATATCAATATGGATCTCATTGCCGGTCTCCCGACGGATACTTATGAGGGATTTGCCGATACCCTCCAGCGTGTCATGGCACTCGAACCGGACAGCATTACGGTACACACACTGACACTCAAGCGCGCAGCAGATCTTTATGGAAGCGATCAGACCGCTCAGCTCAGAGATGTTATAAAGATGGCGGAGCTGTCAGTTTCCGCGCTCCCGGAAAATGGTTATCGTCCATATTATATGTATCGTCAGAAGAACACTGTTGGAAATCTCGAAAATGTCGGCTATGCAAGAGAGGGAAAGGAAAATCTCTACAACATTCTTATTATGGATGAAACCCAGACCATCCTTGGAGCCGGCTGTGCTGCTTCCACAAAGCTTGTTGAAGCAAATGGCAGAATCACACGGGTACATAACTATAAATTTCCCTATGAGTATATTGAACGCTTCGATAAGATGATGGAAAAGAAGCAGACCATCGAGGAAATTCTGACAAGAATGGAGTATCCCCATGCTGAAGAAGAATGAAATATATGAAACGGAAATTACCGGTATGACAACTGAGGGAAGCGGTGTCGCCAGAATTGAAGGCATGGCAGTTTTTGTTCCCATGACCGCAATCGGAGATGTGCTGCGCGTGAAGGTTGTCAAGGTGCTCAAGCACTATGCCTATGGAATTATTGATGAGCTGCTCCAGCCTTCCTCCGATCGTATGGAATCGGATTGTCCTGTATTCCGTCAATGCGGCGGGTGCGTGTTCCGGCATACCTCCTACGACGCAGAACTGCGGTATAAAGACCAGTTTGTCCGGGATGCCTTCGAAAGAATCGGAAAGCTCTCGCCGGAGTTTGAACCCATCCTTTCCGATGAAAGCCGCTGCGGTTACCGTAACAAGGCACAGTATCCGGTTGCCATGCAGGACGGAAAGCTTGTCTGCGGGTTTTATGCAAGACATAGTCACCGCGTGATTCCTCATACTGACTGCAAACTGCAGCCAAAGATATTTGGCGACATTATGGAACTGCTCCTGCCTGCAATGCAGAATGCCGGTATTTCCGCCTACAATGAGGAGACAGGAACCGGAATCCTCCGTCATATCTATCTGCGCCGCGGCTTTCACAGCGGCGAGATTTCCCTGTGTTTTGTTGTACGAAAATCCATTCGCCGGATGATCTCCCCCGTCATTACAACGATGGAACAGGCTTTTCCGGAAATAACAAGCATTACAGAGAGTGTAAATCCCGATCGCACCAATGTCATTATGGGTAAAACCGTGACGCTCCTCAGTGGAAATCCGGTTATCCGTGATACGATGTGCGGTCTGATGGTGGAGCTTTCTCCGCAGTCCTTCTATCAGGTGAATACAGCACAGGCGGAACGCCTTTATACAGTGGGAAAGGAGTATGCAGGTTTCTCCGGAAATGAGGTTCTGCTTGATCTGTACTGCGGTGCAGGTACCATTGGACTCTCCATGGCTGGAGAGGTCAGGGAGCTGATCGGAGCAGAGATCATTCCTGAGGCGGTGGAAAATGCGATTGAGAATGCACGGCGATGCGGTATTTCCAACGCAAGGTTCTACTGCGGCGATGCAGGGACAATTGCTTCAAGACTGCAGCAGGAGGGTCTGATACCGGATGTGGTTGTTCTTGATCCCCCAAGAAAAGGCTGCGATTCGCCCACAATCGAAGCAGTCTGCGCAATGGCTCCCTCACGGATCGTTATGATCTCCTGCAACCCCTCCACAGCCGCAAGAGATGCTGCAGCTTTTGAAGAAAAAGGATATAAAGTACAAAAGGTCCGCGCGGTGGATATGTTCCCTGGGACGAGTCATGTGGAGTGCGTGGTATTGATGTCACGGCCTGCCACAGAATGGGAGAAATATGGGGATTATTTCATGAACCGCACAGTTGCGGATATTATGGAGGAATATGGTGAGCAGAGGGATGAGTGGCGTTAGCCATTTGATTCTCTGTGTTTGACAAAAAATACCCCCACACGCATATTTGTGTGGGGGGATAACGAGCGTGTGAGAGTGTGATGTAAAAGAATATTTAAATGTTATAAAAAGAAAATTTCCAAGAAGGAGGTAGTAGCGTGACTACGGTTGAAAGAGCATTAAATTCTATTGGAAAGAAATGCTTTATAGATTATTACGATGATTTTAAAAATTGTGCAGATAAAAAGGTGCTAGCATGTAAGTTACTTACAAGCAACATAAACGCCACTTCCATTACCGCACAGATGACACGGATCAATTATGCACAGTGGATTTTTGAAAACCATAAAGAAAAAGAAGCTTTGAGTATAATTATTGACTCTAGCCGATTAGACTATATTACAAAAAGAAAAGCTAGAGAATATTATGATGCATTATAAGTCGGAACAGAGCCCCTGCTGACCACAACGATCAGCAGGGTTTCTACACCTACTCACTTCCCTACCACAACCTCCACCCCCGACCTAAACCGGAACACCGGATATTCCTCCTGCACAGTCACCCTCTCCACCAAATGCTTCACGAATATTTCATTAAAGGCGCATTTATTTTCATTGTTTATTGGGATTGTGTGATTGTACAGGTATTAAATACACAGCATAAACCAATAGAGGGAAAAACGGTTATTTTTAAATCTATTATAAGTCAAACACCCCATCACCGGATTTATCTCCGATTATGGGGTGTTTTTTGTATCACAAAACCATATCAATTTTCAGAAAGCACTTTCTTCATGAGTGCCAGATCGAATACATCAAGACGCGCATCCTCGCAGAGATCGCCTGCCTTCCAGTTTACAAGCTTTGTATCGGGAGATGCAAGCAGCCATCTCTGAAGCAGTAACATATCTACAATATCGAACTTTCCATCCATGTTGAGATCGCCCCGAACAACAGCATTTTCTGAAACGCCAAGTGCAATGTAGCATACATTGTTGCCGTTGCCGCCGTTCGTGCCAAGTGTGAAGGCCTCACCCTTTTTCAGCTCCGTCTTGTAGACCCGCAGAACAAGCTCATTGTCCAGCACAATGAATTCCTCCGTGTCGGTAAGTGCTGAGAACCATGATGGCAGTCCCATATCCACAACTCTCGTATCGGTTGCGATGTACAGCGTCATGTTGTCGCCTGCAATAAAGGACCCAAGTTCATTTGCATACATTTTGGAATCACAAGCGGTTCTGATTGCTTCTGCACCAACCAGTGCGTTCGGAACGGAAGCGGTATTGATCGCACGATCACCGAATATGGACGATCCCACGCCGAAATTCTCATACACAGACCAGTCGGAGCGATTTTCGCTGTCATTCACAATGAGCTTGGTGAACAGCTTTCCGCCCTCGATCGGTTCTACAATGCCCTTGATTCCGAAATCGCCGGAAACCTGAAAACAGTCGAGATACAGTGAACTCGGCAATGTAGAATTTGCAATGAATTCGATCTTATTTTCGCCTTCCTTCAACAAGATAGGAATGGTAACAGTATTCCATGTGCTGTAGGAGGATGTGTTTTGGAGTGAAAGTGTCTGCACCTTTTCACCGTTCACATACAGATCAACATTGCCAATGTCCGCAACCGAGGAGTACCGCAGCGTCAGTTCAAATTCACCTTCCTTTGCAGTGTTGACATAATCTCTTGCAGCGGCACTGTCCTTTGTACCGAACTTCATAAAGCCCATGCCCCAGCAGCCTGTTACATCGCTTCGACAGGCATTGGTTACATTTTCCTCAATGTTTTTTCTGTCGAAATTTTCCGCTTCGTACTGACGAATGCCGTCGTAGGATTCAGGGAATTCAGGTGCGGACTGATTAGCCTCACGGAATGCAGTCTGACGATTTGTTTCGTTTCCTGTACAGGATACGCTGATGTCGATCGGACCGTTGTGCTTTACGGTTATGGTGAAGATGCCGTTTGCATAGGAGGTCGTCACTTCACTCTTCAGCTGGTTGACACCCCTGTCCTTCTGCATTGTAATCGTCGGTTCGGATGCACAGCCATGGATCTTGATCACATCGGTTTTTAGTGTCTGGGTATCATCCTCATCATAATTGCTCAGGTAAAAATCAATGTGATCCGAATACTCATTGATCAGACCGGAACTGTAACGGGGGTATTGCAGCTCGATCTGCTTGCAGGTGTTGTATTTCAGATCAAGATAGCCACTTGCCTCCGCACCTGTTTTGTAGGGATTGTAGGTGACCCAACTGTTTTCATTTCTGCCTGCGTAGATATTTCCTGTGTAATCCTGACTGTAGAGCTGGTTGAATTCCTCCTGCTTTGCCTGGATGCTGTTCCATCTTGACGGGATCTGCGATTGGTTGATCTGTACGGGGATGGATTTTGCAAGATCATCCGCCAAAGCATATACAACAGGAATGGTCTGATATCTGCCCGTGGACTTGAAGGGATTATGGTTATCCTTCAGGTTGCCGTCATTTTCAGCGCGGTACAACCCCTCAAACATATTGTTGTAGATACAGTATTTTTCATCATTTGTGCCGCTGTTCACATCCTGAATGACAACGACCTTGGTTCTCTCAATGACTTCCTCTCTTGACGGAATGCGGATCGAGCCATCGTTGAATTTTCTGTAGATGTCAAGAACGGTATTCTGGTACTGATCGTAGAATGACCAGTTTCTGATCTCATAGCCTTCCGCATCACGCTGAATCCAGTTTTCTTTGATACAGTCCGCCCAGACAAGCTCCGGACCATCAATAACAGTCATGCCGTTCTGCACCATGCGTTCCAGAAGTACTGGTGCGGAGGTAACGAGTCTGTACTGATCCTTTGTCTGCGCATCCAGATCGCCGCCGACCCAAGGGTAATCCGACCAGCCAGTATCATCCCAGCGTACGCCGAAGTTTCCGCAGTATCCGGAAATGTATGCACCGTAAACCTCACTTTCCACGGCTGCAATATAGCCTGTCTGTGTATACTTTTCTTCGAGGATGAGGTTTTCGGAATAGGTGCGTGCAGCCTGTTCCCAGTTGGCATTGGTTTTGAGCATCGCAACGGGATTGAGCTGTGAACCCCACTGATTTTCGCACCAGCTGATGTCCAGATATCCGCCGTATTTGTTGCAGAGCTTGAGCAGTGCAGAAAAATGATCGTATCTCTGCTGGTATGTTACCGGGAAGTCCTGCGAAGCAAATCCCCAGAACTGCTCACAGTAGTTGTAACCGAGGAAGTTCGGATAGTCACGGAAGAATTCCCCGAAGATTGTGTTATCAAGGTCATCCGTTGCCTGGTAATCGGGGAAGTGACACTGTCCGCCGCTGGCAGGCTGGATCATAGTCCACACGCCCTTGTCCGCACATGCCTTCATCCATGATCTTGCTGTTTCGATGCCATCCTGCACCATGAGCCACTTATGCTCCGTGCTGCTCCAGTTGATGGACAGAGAGATGTTGAATACCACATAGGGCAGTACATCCTCCGGGACAAGTTCAATGATTTTTTCGGGATCGGCATAGTTCCATGAATCAATATGAATGATCCACATCGGCGATTCGTTCGATAGAACGCGTCTGAAATTGCCCGCTGCCTCAACAGTCAGGGGTTCAGCCTCATACATGATCGAAGTGTCCGATCCCATCAGGTTAGCAGGAATGCTGTTTGGCAGCATTCCTGCAAGCATACTAAACGCCATCAATGACGAAAGTAATGCCGCACAAATTTTTTTGAATTTCATAGTCTGACTCCTTTACATTTACTATGTCATGCTGAATCCGATCATAGCACGCACCCATTCGGCAATACCTGCCTACAGCATTATTATAACATCTTCGTCTTTATTGTCAACCAACAATTTGCAGAAAAGGTGGATATTCTGATGGTCATACTGAAAAACGACAACCTTTTTAAGCAGAACCTCCATCCTATTATTTTTTTCGGACAATTATGAGGGGGCAATCCTCCCTGAATGCGCACGGTACAACTAATCAGTATATGTCGGTATTGTGCTAATAAAAGTCGAATTCATCCTATTTTGTGCGCTTGATGCGTGCTATAATGATGATACAGAAGGCGTTATCATTCATCATGAGGAGGTTTAGCAGATGAGTAAAAAGAAATTCAGATATGTGAAATGCGCAGCAGTTGCAGCATTATGTCTGACCGCACAATCGTTTGCAGCAATCGGCAATGCAGCTGATACAGCACTTTCAACTGTCGATGCAGTTGAAACACTCGATGGCATCACTATCAGCAGTGACAAGATCAGCACTGGAAATTATAAAGATGAAAAGTACAATAACCCCATTTCTTCGGAATTTTTCTGTGCCGATCCAACGGCTGTAGAATACGAAGGCAGACTATATGTCATCGGTACAAACGATCATGAGCAGTTCGAGGCAAAGGGGCCCGATGAGGACAACACTTATGAACAAATCAAATCCATGGTCGTTCTGTCCACAGATGATATGGTGAACTGGATCTATCACGGTGAGATCAATATCGGCGAAATTGCACCATGGATTACAAATTCATGGGCACCCTCCGTCGTTTCCAGAGTGGAAGATGATGGCAAAACGCATTTCTACCTCTACTTTTCCAACAACGGTCTGGGCGTTGGTGTCATTCATGCTACCGATCCCACAGGGCCTTGGGATGATCCCCTGGGCAAACCGCTTATTTCTTCCAGCACCCCCGGTCTGACCGACTGTCCGAATCCCTTTGATCCCGGTGCGGTCATCGATGACGAAGGTATAGGCTGGCTGTCCTTCGGTGCAGGTATAGCATCCGACGGCACAACCTATATGCCTGGTTCTAACAGAATCGTCCGACTCGGCGAGGATATGATTTCTCTCGACAGTGAATTTGCAGAAATCCCTGCTCCCTATCACTTCGAAGCAAGTGAGCTGAATTACATCAACGGCACCTATGTCTATACTTACAACACCGACTGGAACGACCATTCTGAGCAGTGGGACTATGACTGCCCCGTACCCTCCCAGTGCAGCATGGTGTATATGACAACCAAGACGCCCCTTGATCCTGCAAGCTGGGAAATGAAGGGGGAATATTTCACCAACCCCGGCACTGCAGGCTTTGACTATTCCAATAACCATACCCACCTGCACAAGTATAAGGGCGAGTATTACCTCTTTTATCATACGCTCATGCTCAAGAGAGGTATGGGGATTGCGGGCGGCTACAGAAGCCTGAATGTAGATAAAATCAATGTGGATGAAACCAATGTCACAATCGAAAAGATTGGCGGTACTAAAGAGGGTCCGGATGCTATCAGCAATGTTGATCCGTTTGCAGTAAATCTTGCAGCGGAGCTGAATAATACAGCGGATATCACATATGATCTGGCAAATCAGCACAAACCTTCCGTGATCAGTGAAAATGCTGGCGCATGGTTCAGTGTCAGAAATGTGGAATTCACTCCCTCCGAAACCACGGAAGAAGTTCCTGCGGAACTTACACTGACCAATGTGGATACCATCGAATACAATATCAGCGTTCTGAGCGTTGATCAGAACACCACCGTTTCAATGTATCCTTCCACCAGTGCAGGTGATGACTGCGTTGGTTCTGTAGATGTGACAGGTACTGGCAAGTATACCATTCCCTGTGATATGGGCGGTGCAGCCGGCATGATGAACATGGGATATTTCAAGGTA
>JAZQAA010000108.1:0-2382 GCA_045544975.1 Oscillospiraceae bacterium
CGCTGCTGCTGACCGCCGGACAGCTCATTTGGAAAGCTCCTGCGTTTTGACTTCAGCCCCGTCAGCGTGAGAAGCTCCTCCAGATACTCATGATCGACCTTCTGGTTGTCAAGATTTAAAGGAAGTACGATGTTTTCCTCCGTATTCAGAACCGGAATCAGGTTGTAATTCTGAAAGATGAAGCCGATGGTTTTTCGTCTGTAGGAAGCAAGCTCATGATCCTTCCTGCCGATGATATTCTTCCCGTGGACATAGACACTGCCCTCGGTCGGCGTATCAAGGGAACCGAGAATGTTGAGCAGGGTGGTCTTGCCGCTGCCGCTCTCGCCCGTGACGGCGATGAACTCCCCTGTATTGACGGAAAAGCTCACATCATTGACGGCAGTCAGCGAGGTTTCGCCCTTTCCGTACTCCTTTGTAAGATGTTCAACTCTGATGATTTCGTTTTGTTCCATAGGGATACCTCCTTTTCTGACTATAGTCTACCAGAGTAATCTTACAATAAAGTGACATTTTCACTGTTTTAAGAATAAAATTTCAAATTTTGTTCCCTTGCCGCACTGGGAATAGACGGCAATCTCTCCGTTATGCGCTTCGATGATCTGTTTTGCGATTGCCATGCCGACGCCGGCACTCTTCATGGAGGACTGGTTTCGCTTACTGCCGAAGCGTTCAAAGAGCCGCGGAATTTCCGACTGGGGAATGCCCTTTCCGTTGTCACTCAGGCAGAGCTTCACAGCGCCCGGAATGACGGAAAGTGTCATTTCCGCGCGGTCTGCACCGGAATGATCGGCGATATTCTTGAGGAGATTCGTGACCGCTTCGCACATCCATGCACGGTCATAGGGGAACTGCCCCTCCGACTCGGGCGAGAATGTAAGGGCAATCCCCTTTTCGCGAAGCATCGGCTGTATTCTGGAAATTGCCTCCTCGCAGACTATCGATAGCGGAGCATCCTTCTTTTCATAGGCAATCGCGTCCGCACTCAGGCTTGCAAGCTTGAGGGCATTGATGACAAGGGTTTCCATTCCATCGAGATGTAATGTAATTTCGTTTATGAGCTGTGCCTTCTGTTCTTCCGGCAGATGCTCCATATCTGTGAGGATATCGCTGTTTAAGCGAATCACGGCAAGCGAGGTTTTCATCTGGTGGGAAAAATCCGTCAGAAAATCCTTGAGAAACTGCTTGTCCTTATTCAAAGAGGCGGACAGATAGTTCATCTGGCGTGCAATCTTTGTCACACCATCGCTGACGCGGCGGATGCTGCTGAATTCTTCGCCATGCTCGCCGGCGGAGAAGCATTTCATTGCAGCGATCTCTATGCAATCATCATGGAGTGCTTCAAGCTCGTCATACATCCTGCGGAACCTGCGCATGGACAGCTGGAACGAAATGCAGGAAACACCGCCCGACAGAAGGAACAGGCACCAGAACAGGCGCATTTTCAGCGGCTTTGCATATGCCATCATCGCGGGATCCATTCGTGAAGAAATACCATACCCCTTTAAAAACGCCTCCCCCCTTGCGACGGCGTCCGGATCGGGGAGTGCAGTGAATTTCCCGTCACCAAGGACGGACAGCATTGCCTGAATCTGATCAGTGATGATGCTATCGCTCAGCCGGCAGGCAAGCAGGTAGCTCAGAATCGCCGAAACTGTGAGCATTAGCAGGTGAATCAGGATGATGGTTCTTGGGGTTCTGTTATTGATAATTCTGTCCATTTGTATCCAAGCCCTCGCTTTGTGACAATTTTTCCGTTTTTATGATCCTTCAGTTTATCCCGAAGCCGGCTGATGTTGACGGAGAGTGTGTTATCGTTCACATAGCAGCCCTTGACATCCCAGAGATACCGCAGAATCTGCTCCCTCGTCAGGTATTGCTCCTTATTTTCGATAAGATAGGACAGGAGTTTTTCTTCGAGTGCAGTCAGTTCCGGCAGATCTTCCTGCCGCTCTGTCTCATCGGGGATTCTTCTGAGATTTGCCTTAATCCGTGACAGCAGCTCTCGCAGGCGGAAGGGCTTTGTGATATAATCATCCCCGCCGCAGTCGAGTCCGCGGATGATATCCGCTTCATCGCCGCAGGATGTAAGGAAAATGACCGGCTTATTGGAAATTTCACGGAAATGCGTGCAAAACTCCAGTCCGCTGTCATCGGGAAGCATCACATCAAGCAAAATGAGGTCCGCTGCCTGACAATGCCGGAAGGCTTCGGCTGCGGAGAAGGCGTTGAGGACATGGTAGCCCTCCGCAGACAGTGCAAGAGAAATATTTTTATTCAGAATCGGGTCATCATCGACAACAAGTATGGTTTTCATCATTACCCTCCCATAATATTCTGAGTCTATCATAGCATATAACGAGAAAAAAAGCAAGAAGAAGC
>JAZQAA010000109.1:0-3145 GCA_045544975.1 Oscillospiraceae bacterium
GTAACTCTCGTTCGCTCTCGTCCGACAGCTTTATTATTATACCACGACTTTTCTGAATTGTCAAGTAGAAGAATGGGTGTGGAAAACTATGTTGATTTGTTGAAAAAGCACAATGCAAAAGCATTCCCCTGCGCTGACGCACAGGGGAATGGATGATTATTCGAATTCCGCCATTTCTTCTTCGGGAATAGTGAAAGTCACATCCCAGTTGCCCTGAACACCTGCCGTATACTTTGTAAGATAACCACTGAGTTCACATTCTCTAAGCTCTTCTTCGGAAACATCAAATATGAAATCGCTATAATGGTATTTTCCATTATCTGTCGTCACTTCTCCATAGTAAACAAGCTCACCGCTAACCTCACTTCCATTTTCTTTTATTAGATGCAGATTACCAGCCGTTTGCATATCCAAGTCACTACATCTGAGCTGAATATGAAGTTGTCCGTCAATATAGCCGATTGCTGTGATCGCCACCGATTCCATTGGCAATTCAATTTCCATCGACGGCTCAAGCATTTTCCACATATCCTCTGTCACTGTCATTGCCGCCTTACTGCCTGAAGTGCTATAACCAGCATTGAACAGTGCGTCATCAGTCCAAATAGTAGAACTCAACGGAATCTCTGCCAGATTCACATTGTCCATCATGCCGTCATACTCAATCCTGTCTCCAAGTACGCTGTCGAGATGAAATGCCATTTCTTTGCCAGCCATAAAGTATTTTTTGTTTGTTTCAATCTCTATCAATGTTGTCAGTGTCTTCGTTTCAGGATCATATTCCACAAAATCGAGTCCACCACTCCAACCGTATGAATCAAATCCCGGTGTTTCAAAGGTATATTGTTTATACACCTTTTCCAGATCCATATTCAATCTGTCGCTCTCAAGATCCTGCAGGGTAAGATAGATCTTCACATCATTCTCATTCACATAGATCGCCCCAACCTCCATGCGGATTCCCTGATCAACGCAGGAAGTCTGCACGGGCTTGAACTGCTCCGCGGTTTCCGGTGCAATCTTATGCAAAAGCTCATAGAACGCCGGAACATTCGCTGCGAGCACCGGAACACTGCCAACAGCAAGCGCTGCACAAGCTGCCGCCGCCACAGTATACTTAATAACAGGCCGGCTGGGCTTCACCTCGGATGCTGCATGAATGGTATTTTCAATCAATTCTTCCTCAGGGTGCAGATTTTCATACATCTGATTATACTGTTCCTTCATCATAATGATTCCTCCTTCAAAATCGATTCAAGCTGTTTCCGCGCCCGCGCAAGCTGAGAACGGATTGTGGATGGTTTCCTGGAAAGTATACGCGCCATTTCCTCAGTTGTGTATCCCTCATAATAATATAGATGTATCACGGTTCGGTACTGGGGCGTCAGCTGGGAAAGCACAGCACGCAGATCATTCGCCGGCTGCGTTTCGCTCGCGGTATGCTCTTCCAGAGAGATGGTATGGCGTTTCCATGCAGAAGTCATCTGCTTTTTAGCACAATTGATCGTCACACGGATGAGCCACGCCTTTTCGTGTTCTTCATCTTCAAAGTTCGGTTTCTTGCGCACATAGCGGAGAAAGGTTTCCTGAAACACATCGTCCGCATCGCTGCGGTTCTGCGTATGTGCATAGGCAAGGCGGTACACCATATCTGCGTATTTTCTGATCACAGCTTCTGCCGCCTGTCCCGTGCTTCGCTTCATCCGATCACCTCCTTTTACTAATAACACCCCGCTGCCGCTTAGAATGTTGCAATGCTTTCAAAAAATTCCACCCTAAATGACAAAGCCTTCGTATAGTATACTTATTATAATAGAGAAATCAAAAACAAAAGGCTTCCGGTTACCCGAAAGCCTTCTCAGCTAAAAATAAAATCTCCGATGCTTCACATCGGAGATTTACTGGTTGGGGTGGAAGGATTTGAACCCTCGAATAACGGAGTCAGAGTCCGCTGCCTTACCACTTGGCGACACCCCAGTTTTTTGCGCTGTACTTATCACAGCTTTTATATTATATCACATTCAAAACGATTTGTCAACCCTTTTTTCAAAAAAAATTTTACCAATAAAAAAATATCAATAAAACGCCTATTCTGCTCGACAAAATTGCCACTTCTTTACGCTGAAACCCCTGGAATGTGTGCAAGTCTACAAAAATCTCCCAAAATCGAATTTGAGAGTTGACTTCTTAAACGGGAGTGCTATAATAAAATAGGCTGAATTTCCACATTATTTGTAAGAATTTGATGCCGCATTGCATGGAAAAGCAAATTCTCACAAATGATCGTGGATATGCCATATTATGTGATGGGATGCAGGGACTCTGCATTCATGAAAGGAGGAACTCACAATGTCAATAGAAGCAATTGTTGCAATCATTATATTTGTTGTGATGTTCATTTTAGTAATCATGGAGAAAATCGAAAAGCACTATGTCACGCTGGGGTGCGGACTTCTGACACTGATTCTGGTATTCGGTGTTTGTATGCGTGATGCAGGCGCAGCTTGGGATACAATTAATCTCAAAGCCATTGTGCAGCCGGAATTCTGGATTGTCTCGCATGAGGAAGAAGTACCTTCCGCAGATGAAGCGCTTTCTGAAATCACAGGCAGCGAAGCGGAGGCAGAAGAAGGCGGCATTGACTGGGCAACCATCCTCTTCCTCGGCGGAATGATGATCATGGTCGAAGGCATGGCAAGAGTTGGATTTTTCCGATGGCTCTGTATGCAGATTGCAAAGCTTGTGCACTATAAGACCATTCCCATTTTCCTTGCGTTTATGACCATGTCCTTCTTCCTTGCGATGTTTATTGACAGCATTACGGTCATTCTTTTCCTTGCAGCAGTCACTGTGGAGCTTGCAAAAATGCTCCGCTTCAACCCGGTTCCGATGATTCTCTCGGAAATCTTCTGCGCAAACCTCGGCGGTTCCGCAACGATGTGCGGTGACCCGCCCAACATTATCATTGGTTCGGATCTAGGCTATTCTTTCATGGATTTTGTGATAAATACCGGTGCTATCGCTCTGATTTCCTTCGTGTTTGTTGTTGCATATTTTTATTTTGTCATGCGTAAGGAATTAGCAGGCGGTGCTTGTGACGCAGCAGATTTTGCAAATCTCCCGTCTCCTAAGAGCGCAATTAAGG
>JAZQAA010000110.1:0-18177 GCA_045544975.1 Oscillospiraceae bacterium
CTTATCCATAATGGCAAAATTTAAAAAGAAAAATGATGACCTCGGCGATACTATGAAAATGCTCGAGGAGATGCAGCGTGAGAAGAAGAAGGATGCCAATGCACTTCGCGATTTCTTCATCGGTTTGCTGATGTTTGCAGGCGGTCTGTTCATGGTGCTGCAGAATATTATCGTAAGAACCAGCTGGGGTTCCGGCTATTTTTACCGCATCGGCACCTGGAATGTGCCGAACGGCCTGGTGCTGCTTCCGCTTCTGATCGGCATTGTGATGCTGTTCATGCTGGACAAGAAATTCTTCGGATGGCTTGTGACCATTCTCGGCATCATCTTCATGCTGCTCACGATCATTATGGGCGTTTCCATCAGCTGGAGAACCAGCAGCGCCTATGTGTTCGTGATCATGTTCGGTCTCGTTGCCGCAGGCGGCGGTCTCATGCTCCGCGGTATGTTCCGGAGTAAATAACTGCATTTTTCTGAAGCACCCGGCGGATTTGTCGGGTGCTTTTGTTCTGCCCCGAAATAGCCGGAAAAGTGTTCCGCAGGAGGACGACAGCGCGTTGACTCGCCATGGTGTGTGCGAGAAAATGAAGCAAGCTCTGCTTGCGGTCTCGAAAGCATCGCCAGCCTTGCGCCTTTGCAAAGCATTGGCGCAAGCGGTCAGAAGATTCAGTGAGAAATCCTCTTAAGCATATCTCGGCAGCGCGGCCTCCGCGCCGCGCCTTTGTGCAAAACGCCGAAATTTCAAAACCTTGTAAAGTGACTTGACTTTCCTCCCTGAATGTGGTATACTATATTTGTTAGGAAAGTGAAACTACTTTACACAGATGCAGAGGAGGAGAACGCAATGGCGAAGGATTTATCATTCGTGCTCCTGCTGGACTGCTACAGCGAGCTGTTGACACAGCGCCAGCGCGATCTCGCAGAGCTGTACTACAACGAGGATTTTTCCCTTTCCGAAATTGCCGAGTCCACCGGAATTACACGGCAGGCAGTCCGCGACAGCCTGCGGCATTCCGAACAGACCCTCCTGCAGACGGAGGAAAAACTCGGCATGGCAAAACGCATCATCGGTATGCGTGAATGCCTGGAATCCATTCTTCAGCACTGCGTCGAAAACAGTGATGAAGCCTATACTGCAATTGAACAGCTTGCCAGAAAGGGCTTGCTGCTGCTATAAGATTTTTGTAAGGAAAGCGAGGGCTGCACATGGCATTTGAAGGACTCTCGGATAAGCTCAACCGGGTATTTAAGAAACTGAAATCACACGGCAAACTCACAGAAGCCGATGTCAAGGAAGCAATGCGTGAAGTGCGCCTTGCCCTGCTCGAAGCGGATGTCAGCTACAAGGTTGTTAAGGACTTTGTTGCGAAGGTGTCCGAGCGCGCTGTCGGCGAAGAGGTGCTTTCCAGCCTGACACCTGCACAGCAGGTCATTAAAATTGTGAACGAAGAGCTTGTTGCGCTCATGGGTAATGACAATGCACGCATCAATATGCCTTCCAAGGCACCGTGCATTATCATGATGTGCGGTCTGCAGGGTTCCGGTAAGACTACCCATGCAGCAAAGCTTGCAAAATTCCTCAAGAGCGAAGGCCACCGCCCGATGCTCGCTGCCTGCGATATCTACCGTCCGGCTGCGATTAATCAGCTGCAGGTGGTGGGTGAACGCGCCGGTGTTAAGGTGTTTGAGATGGGACAGATTGATCCCGTCATCATTGCAAAGCAGGCAGTTCGCTATGCGAAGGATTATGGCCATGATATTGTGATTCTCGATACTGCCGGCCGACTCCATATTGATACAGAGCTGATGGAGGAGCTGCAGCACATTAAGGAAGAGACTGAGCCGCACGAGATCATGCTGGTTGTCGATGCGATGACCGGTCAGGATGCCGTGAATGTTGCAAAATCCTTCGACGATGCGCTCGGCATCGACAGCGTTCTCATGTCCAAGCTCGATTCCGATACCAGAGGCGGTGCGGCACTGTCCGTACTTGCGGTAACCGGTAAGCCCATTAAGTTTGTTGGTATGGGCGAAAAGCTCGATGAATTTGAAAAATTCCATCCCAGCCGTATGGCGTCCCGCATCCTCGGAATGGGCGATGTGCTGACGCTCATCGAAAAGGCTGAGAATGTCATGGATAAGGAAGATGCGGAAAAGCTGACCAAGAAGCTCCAGGAGCAGAAGTTCGATATGGATGACCTGCTCGACCAGCTCCGTCAGATCCGCAAGATGGGTTCCCTGAAATCCATCGTTTCCATGCTCCCCGGCGTTGGTGATAAGATCAACGATGTGGATCTCGATGACAAGCAGTTCTACCGTCTGGAGGCAATGATTACCTCCATGACCAAGGCGGAACGCGCAAAGCCTTCCATCATCAATCCGTCCAGAAAGCGCCGTATTGCGGCAGGTTCCGGCACCAAGGTGGAGGATGTCAACCGTCTTCTCAAGCAGTTTGAACAGATGCAGAAGCTTATGAAGCAGCTCTCCGGCAAGGGCAAGAAGGGCAAAATGTTCTCCCGCCGTGCCAGAAAACAGCTCGCCGGCATGAATTTTGATAAGATTGCCGGACAGGGCGGCGGAATGCCGCCGCTTGGATAAGCCATGGAAATCTGGCAGATCTGGTTCTGCGTCATTATGATGGCGCTTGTAGGCGTGTATTGCCTGTGTGCTGCCTTTTTTAACTGGAACTGGTTTTTCGAGAACCGGAGAGCTCGTGGACTTGTCATGGTTTTTGGCAGAAACGGTGCAAGGATTTTCTATGGAATCCTTGGTATACTCATCATTGTGATGAGCGTCGCTGCTGCGGTTTCGCAGCTTGCATAAGTTTTCAAATGCGGTTCCCCGCTTTGAATAGATATTTTGAATACGGAGGTGAAAGAACAATGGCAGTTAAAATGAGACTGAGAAGAATGGGCTCCAAGAAGGCTCCGTTCTATCGTATCGTAGTTGCTGATTCCAGATTCCCCAGAGACGGTCGTTTCATCGAGGAGATCGGTTATTATGACCCGACTAAGGAGCCGAGCGTGATCAAGGTGGATGCTGATAAGGCAAAGGACTGGATCGCAAAGGGTGCACAGCCGACAGATACTGTAAAGAAGATCCTGAAGGGCGAGGGCGTACTGTAATCGAATATGTGCGAGCGGAGGTAGAAGCATCCGCAACTGTGTAAACAGCTGACGGGCTTCTATTCTCTGGAACCCTGCCTTGAAGGCAGCAGTTAAGGAGATTATCATGAAAGAATTATTATATACCATCGTTGAGAGCCTTGTGGAGAACAAGGATGCCATCGAGATTACTGAGGATGCGCCCAATGAGGAAGGCGTGATCGTATTCCATCTGCACGTGGCAGAGGACGATATGGGCAGAGTTATCGGTAAGCAGGGAAGAATTGCGAAGGCAATCCGTACCATCATGCGTTCCGGTGCTTCCAGAAACGGTATGGACGCTATCGCCGTTGAAATCGGTTGATGGAGCAGCGTATGGAACAAAAACAGTTTTTGGAAATAGGCAAGATCACAAACGTCCATGGCCTGCGCGGGGAGGTTAAGGTATTTCCCTGGTGCGACGATGCGGCGTTTTTGTGTTCCTTCGATACGCTCTACCTGGACGGCGGCAGAACGCCCGTCCGGATTCTGCGTGCCAGAATGATGAAAAATATGGCGATCCTGCAGATCGAAGGCTGCGATACGCGTGAGCAGGCAGAACGCCTGCGTAATCAGGTGCTCTATATGGACCGCGATGAGGTGGAGCTCGAAGAGGGAACCTACTTTATTCAGGACCTCATCGGACTGACCGTTACCGATGCC
Source organism: Oscillospiraceae bacterium (assembly GCA_045544975.1). Taxonomy (GTDB): domain Bacteria; phylum Bacillota; class Clostridia; order Oscillospirales; family Ruminococcaceae; genus UBA3855. The sequence goes on from JAZQAA010000110.1 coordinate 3,807, forward strand.
GATTCCGGCAAGGAGTACGGCAGAATCAAGGATGTTCTGCAGACCGGAGCCAATGATGTCTATGTCATTGCAGAGCCGGAAACGAAGAAGGAATATCTCGTTCCTGCCATTCCGGATGTGATTGTGGAAACCAATATCGAGGAAGGCACCATGACCATCCGTCCGCTGGAGGGGCTGTTTGACGATGCAGATTGAAATTGCAACGCTCTTCCCCGAGATGTGTGAGGCTGTCCTCTCCGAAAGCATCATCGGCAGAGCCAGAAAAGCTGGTGCGATTGAAGTGCACTGCCACAATATCCGCGACTATACCTTGGATAAGCACCGCCGGGTGGACGATACGCCCTATGGCGGCGGTATGGGCATGGTCATGCAGGCGGAACCCATCTACCGCTGCTGGCAGGCTGTCTGCGAGCAGCTCGGTGAACGCCCCCATACGATCTACCTTTCACCGCAGGGCAGTGTCCTGACACAGGGAAAGGCACGCGATCTGTCCAAAATGTCCAGCCTGTTTTTGCTGTGCGGCCATTATGAGGGCGTTGATCAGAGAATTCTGGATAAAATTGTGGATGAGGAAATTTCCATCGGTGACTATGTTCTCACCGGCGGTGAGCTGCCGGCACTGGTGCTGACCGATGCTGTGGCAAGAATGTGCAGCGGTGTCCTTTCCGCAGCCATCTGCTTCGAGGAGGAGAGTCATTTCAGCGGCCTGCTCGAATATCCCCAGTACACCCGTCCGGAAATCTGGGAGGGTGAAGCGGTTCCCCCCGTTCTGCTTTCCGGCCATCACTTAAATATTTCCCGCTGGCGCAAGGAAGAGAGCCTCCGCGTGACACAGCAGAAACGCCCCGATCTCTATGAGGCGTACTGCGCTGAAAAGGAGTGACAGTGATGAAACTTCTGACGAAAACACTGCTGCTTGCTGCGCTCACATTGGTCCTTGCCGGATGCAATACCGCAGCGAAGCCTGAGGATTCCGCACCGGAAACGACTGCTCCTTCCGAGACAGCTGCACCGACCGAAGCCCCCACGGAAGAGCCGACCATGGATTATTCGAACTTTGATACCGGAAGCACGCTTCCGGTTCTTTCCATTACTACGGATGACCAGAGCGACGATGCACTGGATTTTGTGACGGAGCCGGTCAATGCCTTCGTTTCGGAATCCATCAGTTCATGGACGCCCGGTTATGTCATGCCGCCGGCTCCCTATTATGAGAGCTGTATGATCACACTCTCCGATATTGACGGCACTGTCCTGCTGAATGCCGCTGCGGATGTCAAGGTGCGCGGTAACTGGACGACCACCTACGATAAAAAGCCGCTGCGCCTGAAATTTCAGGAGCCGCAGAACCTCCTCGGTCTGAACGAGGGCGCGGATATGAAGAACTGGGTGCTGCTGGCAGGATACAAGGATGCGTCACTTCTGCGTGATAAGACTGCACTTTCCATTGCGCAGGAGTTGTTTGCGGATACCGGACTCTATGCATCCGATGCCGCCCTTGTGGAGGTTGAGATCAACGGCCAGTACTGGGGCGTGTACCTCCTTGCGGAACAGCAGCAGGTCAATATTGACCGCGTTGCGGTCACCGAACCCCTGCCGGATTATCAGGGGACGGATATCGGTTATTTTCTGGAGTTTGACGGGTACTATGCCAACGAGGATCCGCTCTGCAGCTTTACGGTTGATTATGCCGACAATGCACCGCTTATTCCCTTTGACGGAGAAGATGGCGGCGGCAGAACGATCGCGCCGCTCGGAAAATATGTGTGGGGACAGTCGAAGGATGTCGGCTTTTCTATCAAAAGTGACATCTACTCACGGGAGCAGCATGATTTCATTGCGAACTATGTCGATCTCGTCTACGATATCCTCTACGCAGCAGCCTATGAGGATACTGCCTATCAGTTCAATGCGGACTATACGGAGATTGCTCTGAATGATGCGATCACACCGCAGGAGGCAGTGGAACAGGTCATTGATGTGCAGTCGCTCGCATCCATGTACATCCTCAGCGAGCTGACCTGTGATGCCGATATTTACTGGTCAAGCTTTTTCATGAGCGTGGATTTCGGTGAAAACGGCAGCAGAAAGCTGACTTTCCATGCGCCGTGGGACTTCGATTCCGCTATGGGCAATAAGGATCGCTGTGCGGACGGACAGGGATTTTACGCGGCAAATAGTATTCCCGATGTGAACGATGCCTATGAGACAACCAATCCCTGGCTCTGTGTCCTGATGTATGAGGACTGGTTCCAGGAGAACATCCGCACGCAATGGACGGCTGCCTATGATTCCGGCGTGTTCGACCGTGCCTGCGCTATGATTGAGGACGATACACAGCAGTACAAGGATGCCTTCGACCGGAACTACCTGCGCTGGGATAATATCCTGCATAACGAAGCGGCCAGTGAGCTTTCGTTCGGTGCGGCGCAGTGTAAGACCCATGCCGAAGCCGCGGATTACCTTCTCGGTTGGCTGCAGGCAAGGGTGGAATTCCTCAATGACTACTGGCATCAGTAAGAAACGCGTGCCAATCGGGAATCCGGTGCTATGCATGGATTCGTGGAATAAATAACAGCATATTGCACAAGAATACTGGTTGAAACTTGTGGGATACAGAGAGTATATTTCACAAAGTTTTTTTGTTGTGATTATATACAAACAAGCCCTCGCCTTTTGATACTACATTTTGTCAAAGCGTAGAAAATTACGGAAAAAAGTGCAGATCTTGCGAAAAGGCGTTGACGATTCCGAATTTACAAGGTATAATAGCAGTATGCAGTGGTAAACAAAATAACACAACCTTATAATTGCAAAGATGGGAGAGTTTGATTATGTTTGTAAAAGATGTAACTGTTCAGAATCAGGTAGGTCTGCACGCAAGACCGGCAACCTTCTTCATCCAGAAGGCTAACGAGTTCAAGTCCTCTATCTGGATTGAAAAGAAGGAGCGTCGAGTAAACGCTAAGAGCCTTCTGGGTATCCTGTCCCTGGGCATCGTTGGCGGTACTGATATCCGCATCATTGCTGATGGCTCTGACGAGCAGGCAGCAGTTGACGCTCTGGTAGAGCTGGTAGAGAGCGGTTTCAGCGACGATAATAGATAACCTACAAGCTAACAGGTAAGGGACTGCTCTGAGCAGTCCCTTTTTTATCGGATCGGCATATTGGAAGCATCATACATTGTCTCTGCGAAAATGGCATAACCCTGTGAGGGATCGCTGACAAAGACATGGGTCACTGCCCCTGCGAGTTTCCCATCCTGCAGAATGGGACTTCCGCTCATGCCCTGCACAATGCCGCCTGTCGCGGCAATCAGATCCTCGTCCGTGACGCGGATGGTCATTTGCTGCGTACCTGCCGTGTAATCAATGGATGTGATTTCAATCGAGAAGGCTTCCGGCTCGTCACCGTTCACTGTGCTGAGAATAACGGCTTCTCCAAGTGTGACCTCCTGCTTGAATGCCATTGGGATTGCCTGCGCATCCGGCGCTTCGTACAATGTCCCGAAAATACCGCAGTGACAGTTCGTGTCGAGCGTACCGATCGCTTCCTCAGCGGAAAAATATCCCTGCAGCTGACCCGGTGTTCCGGGTTGACCGCGCACGGCTCCCTGAATGGAAACAGGATCGGCTTCACCGCTGCCAAGCGGAATCAGCTCGCCCGTGTCTGCATCACAGATCGGATGGCCGAGACCGCCGAAATCCCCTGTTGCCGGATCGTAATAGGTGAGCGTTCCGATGCCTGCTGCGCTGTCACGAACCCATAGCCCCGTCCGATAGGCATTGGCTGTGGCAGAGTACACCGGTGTCAGCGTCAGCTCATGCATTGTATCGCCGCGAAGGACACTCAGCTGCACTTCGTCCTGTCCCTGCGCAAGCTGCCGGAACTCGTCAGTAGAATGCACCGGAACATGGTTCACTTCCTGGATGACATCTCCGATGCAGAGCCCTGCTTCTTTTCCGGGACAGCATCCGTCCGTTCCCGGAACATTGTCAAAATCCACCACCATGATGCCGTCCATCAGCATCCGTACCCCGAAGGCGTCACCGCCCGGAACCAGCATGATTGTTTCGGTTTCCTGAATTTCTGCCGTTTTAATGGGAAAGATACCGAACAGACGCAGTGTTGCGCTGCGCTGGGTATCCGCCTGTGCATTTGCCTGCACAGCTGAATCCGTACTGTCCGCGGTCACTGGAATGGATGCCGGAAAATCAAGCGTTTCACCGGGACGCACATAGTATTTGTCGGAGAGCCGTCCGGCGTAGAATAGACATAGTATGGCCGGCTGTACCAGTAGGAGTCCTGCAGCCGATGCCAGTATTCTGCGAATTTGCAATTTCATCCCCACCTGCTTTCTGCGTTTTGGAATTTTTTAGGAGAACACGCCGACCGTGTTCCCTGATGATAGCATGGACAATCGGGCAGGGGATTATGATAGAAAATGATTACCCCTCGGCGCAGATTTTTCCGATGCCGGGAAAGGAAGTAATATGGAAAAATTGTCCAGAAAACAAAACGGAATCCCATCCGGTTCCGGATCACAGAATTCTCCGCTCCGAAAAACCGGATATGCTGTCCTGCGCGGACTGCTCATCGTGACAACACTAATATACCCCGGTTTTATGGCGATGCTCTCCGCTGCCGGCTGGCAGCATAATCTCCGTAGCAAGGGCGGCAATTATCCCGATGAGGTGTTTGCGCCGTTCATTACATGGATGTACATTGGTGCAGCTTTGCTCATTCTCGGTGCAGTGCTGTGCCTGCTTGGCGGTAAGCACCGCCTGTGGCTGTGCAATCTTCTGGCGCTGCTCTGCGCGTGTCCCGGAATTGCGGCGTGCATGACCGTACTCTATCGCTTCTGTGCCTATGCGGATCGCTATGGCTACAGTAATCAGGAAATGCAGCCTGCAAGTGAGATCTACCGCGACCGGCTTCTGCCGATGCTTTTGCCGTTTCTGCTGCTCTGCACACTGGCGCTTCTGCAGCTGTTTTCCTATGATGCGCGCGTATACCGCAGGCAGCAGCGCGATGCCAAACGCCGCGCACTGAACGCAGAGGCACCGAAGATCCTTGTAAATGAATGATCAGAATGACGGAATCACAAGATTCCGTTATTTTTGTATGATGACGATGAAAATATGAAGAAAATGAAAACTTTTGATAATGCCGAAAAAAAGTTTTTGCATGACTTGACAAATCACCAGTAAATGGAGTATAATGAAATTGCATATATTTTCTCAAAACGGAGAAAGAATATCGTGAAAATACTACAATGCACCTGAGAGGGAGGCTGCATTGGAAAGAGAGGAAGGAAACGAATGATGAACATGAAGAAATTTGCAGCAGGCGTTCTTGCTGCAGCACTTGTATTCTCGGCGAGCGCACCGGGAATGGAGCAGTACACACTGACAGGGGAGCTTTCCGCCAGCGCAGCAACCATTGACCCTACAGCTCTCTATGAATACGGTGATCTGACCTATCAGCTGACACTGTCCGGCTTTGCTCAGATTATGGACTGTAATGAGGATGCTGTTGAGGTAGAGATTCCCGCGGAGCTGGATGGCTATCCGGTAGAGGTGATCTACGGCGAAGCATTCCAGGACTGCGCAAAGCTCCAGAAGATTACCATTCCGGATTCAATCAGAAAAATCAGCAGCTATGCGTTCTGTAACTGTACCGCACTGGAAGAAGTTGTCGGTATGGGCGGCGTTGAGATTATTGACATTGACGCATTCCTCTGCTGCAGCAGCCTGAAGAAAATCACACTGCCCGATACCCTGTATAAGATTGGCGCAGAGGCGTTTGCATACTGCTCTTCTCTGGAAGAAATCACAGTTCCCGGCACAATCACAGTAATGGGTGAGTATGTGTTCTCTAACTGCTCTTCTCTGAAGACCATCACACTTGCTGAAGGCCTGACCAATCTCGGCGGCTATTTTGCAAATGCTTGTACATCTCTGGAAACTGTAAACATTCCGTCCACACTGACAGCAATCCGTACCGGTGCTTTTGCGTATTCCGGTCTGCAGGAAATCACCATTCCGGATAATGTCACTGTTGTTGAAAGCTATGGCTTCTATAACTGCAGCAACCTGAAGTCCGTGAAACTGTCCGATACCATGGACAATATCGGTATGTGCTGCTTCTCTGGCTGCTATGATCTGGAGACAATTGAGCTTCCGGAAAGCCTCACAAGCATCAGAAGCAGTGCTTTCGTTGACTGCAGCAGCCTTGTAAATGTCACACTGCCTGCATCTCTTGAGAGCCTGGGCGCAAATGCATTCTATGGCTGTAAGAGCCTTACTACCATCAATCTGCCGGAGAATCTGAAGAAGATTGGCTCCTATGCATTTACAAAGTGTTCTTCACTGGATGGTATTGTGATCCCTGCTTCTGTAACAGCAATTGATGAGTATGCGTTCTATGACTGTACCAGCCTTTCCAGCATCGTGATCCCTGCAACTGTTCTCTCCCTCGGCAGCTATGCATTCTGCGGCTGTACCAATCTGCAGAGTGTTACCTTTGAGGGTCAGATGGAAAAGACCGGTATCTGGGCATTTGCAAGCTGCACATCCCTGACGGATGTAACACTGCCCTCCAATATGACAACACTGAGCAACCATATGTTCTACAGCTGTACAGCTCTTACAACACTGGATATCCCGGAAACCGTAACCACCATTGATGCATATGCACTGGCAAACTGCAAGGCACTCAATCCTGTTGTGATTCCGGCAGGTGTAACAACTGTCGGCAGCTATGCGATCGGCTATAATGACGGTGCCGTTCCGGTACTGCTTGGAGATATTGTAGTTTCTACAGAATCCGAGGCAGTGAAGGAATACTGCCGTGACAATGGCGTCACTATTGAGGGCGAAGAGCAGCAGCCGACTACTGAGGAGGAGCCGACGACAGAGCCGGAAGATCCGACAGAAGATACCTCCGAGGAGGAAACCACTGAGGAGGAACCCACCTATGATCTGAGTGTTGGTGATGTGACCGATACTGTGACAGGTGATGTGAATCTGGACGGCGAAGTGACCCTCATTGATGCGATCTATGTACAGAAGTATCTGGTTGGCGGTGTGAGCATGAATGAAACACAGCTCGGCTATTCCGACATGAATAGTGATGGTGTTGTAGATGCATTTGACCTTGCAATTTTCAAGGCAATGCTGCGCAATGGTCAGTTTGATCCTGTGGTGGATCCGACGGAAGCCCCCACAGATCAGGCAGATCCGACGGAAGAAGAGACAATGGCAGGCGATCCTGTCGTGGATCCCACCGAAGAAGGTCCTTCTGCAAGTGAATAAGCATAATTGCAATCAACACCCCCGATGTTTCGGGGGTGTTTTTTTGAAAAGTTGACAATCCTTTGCTTTCATGCTATAATGAACAGGACTATGAACGGAAGGCGGTGTACTGCAATGGCAGTCAAACAGGAACCCATCGGCGGCGGAATCGTTGTCTATACTTCGCAGGAGCATCGCTTTGGAACGGATGCCTTCCTGCTGACATGGTTCTCCCGATACCGCCGGAAGGACTTGGTGTGTGAATTCGGTACGGGATGCGGAATTATTCCGCTTCTCATGCAAAAGCACAATCCCCCGAAGCAGATCTATGCGCTCGATATTCAGGAAAATGCCATCGAGCAGACAAAAATGGGAATCGCGGCAAGCGGTGTCAAGACCATCACGCCCATCTGTGCGGATCTTCGGGAGCTGTGGGAGGGTGCACCGCTCGGTCAGACAGACCTTGTGATCTGCAATCCCCCCTACCAGCCCTGCGGCAGCGGCTATGAATGCGAACTCGAATCCCAGCGCATTGCACGGCATGGCGTCCATTGTCTGCCGGAGGATGTCTGCGGTGCAGCGGCAAGGCTTCTCAATTTCGGCGGCAGACTCTGCGTCTGCGGCAGACCCGAACGCCTGCCGGATTATATCTGCGCCATGCGCGCAGCCGGCACGGAGCCGAAACGCCTGCAGTTCGTGCAGAAAACCGCGGGGGCTATGCCGTGGCTCTTCCTCTTGGAAGGAAAGAAGGGCGCAAAGCCCTTCCTGCAGATGGAAAAGCCCTTTATTATGTACGAAAACGGCGTGCTGACGGAGCAGGCAGCCGCCCTCTATACCAATGCTGCACAGGCAGAACAGGAGAACAAAGAATGAGTGGAATTCTGTATGTAACCGGAACCCCGATTGGTAATCTGGAGGATATTACCCTCCGACAGCTGCGCATTCTTGAAGAGGTGGATTTCATCGCAGCCGAGGATACGCGCGTGACCCGTAAGCTCCTTACACATTTTGAACTGAAAACGCCCCTCGTCAGCTACCATGATCACAGCGGCAGCGCAGCAGCGTATTCCATTGCCGACCGCATTGAGGAGGGGGAGAATTGCGCCATTGTCACCGATGCTGGAATGCCCTGTATTTCCGACCCCGGCGAGGAGCTGGTGAGAATTTGTCGGGAACGCGGCATTTCCGTGCAGGCTGTTCCAGGTCCGAGTGCCGTTGTCACTGCGCTTTCTGTCAGCGGCGGAAGCACGGCGCAGTTTGTGTTCTATGGCTTTCTGCCCGTGGATAAGAAGCCGCGTAATGCCATGCTCGAGGAGTTAAAGACCGAGACACGCACTGCCATTCTCTACGAAGCGCCCCACAAGCTCTGCCGGACAATTGCCGATCTTAGGAAAGCCTGCGGCGATGCAAGAATGCTGTCCTTCTGCCGTGAGCTGACCAAGCTCCATGAGGAGGTTCTGCGCATGAGCCTTGCAGAAGCGGAGGAGTATTATGAAGAACACGCGCCGCGCGGAGAATTCGTTCTCGTTCTGGACGGCGCCCAGCCGGAGGACTGCACACTCACAGCGCAGGATGCTGCTGCCATTGCAAGGAACTACCTTGCACAGGGAATGTCCGCTGCTGCCGCTGCCAAGATGGCAGCGAAGGAAACCGGCTGCACCAAGAATGAAATCTACCGTCTCCTGCATGACGGAGAATGACGCTTTAAGAAAACATGGGTGCAGGGTAACTGCATGAAAGCTTTTTCTGTTAAAACAGGATTTAAAAGAGATAGGGGGACGGCGGCAGCTCGTCCCCCTGGCGGGTCTGAGGGGGGGCGGCAGCCCCCCTCCCCAATTACCCCCCTCCCTCTGGGAGGGGGCAGGGGGTGGGCAATTTATGAGGGAATTACCCCATTTTATGTTTCGTGCGTTAGCCCTCCCACTGGCTGCAAAAACCATTGACAAAAAACTGTTTTTATTGTATAATATGAATAGTATGTGCAGAATCAGGGCATTACCCTGTCTGCGATATATCTGATTGTTAAAAAGAGAGGAGTCCGTTATGGCAACAACACCGAATGGAAATGACAACCGCAACGGTCAGAGCTTTCAGAATAATGAAAATTACCTGAGAAATCAGGATACCCCCAGACTGCGTCAGGCTCGTATGGAGCTGGACGGTCTTGATGTGGAAATTCCAGGCGAGCGCAGATCCCTTGACTGGGTGGATCTGTACAGCCGTGCAAGATGGGATCGTCTGCTCGGCGTTCTGATTGTTCTGGTTCTGCTGCTCATTGTTATGATCGCCGGCATTAAGTCCTGCGGAAGGGATAAGACACCTGCCGATGCCCCTGTGCAGACGACGAGTGAACCGACGGAGCAGCCCACAACAGAAGCCCCGATTGATTATTCCAAGGCGGTTTTCCTCAGCCCCTCCACACAGCTCGATAATGTCTATGCCTGTGATGCAACCATTAGCGAAGGCGCGATTATGATCGAGGTGGCAGGCATGGTAAAGAACCTGCTGGAGGCAGAGGGCTATACTGTCATTATGTGCGGTGAGGATGATTCTGTTAAGGAAAAGGTGGATGCAGGCAATGCCCTCGGCTGCGGTGCCTATGTCGCATTACATACCAATTCCGGCGGTGAGTCCGGAAATGGTGTGGGCACTGAATGCTACTATAACACCAATATTTCTGGCAGTCAGCAGCTTGCAGAGTGCGTATACAATGCTGTTGCAGCACTGACTCCCACAGAGGACCGCGGTGTCAAGGATCAGACCCAGCGAGAGCTGTATGAGATTCTGAATAACCAGTATCCCTGCTGCCTGCTTGAGGTGGAGTTCCACGATCTGATGGAACAGTCCCAGTGGATTCTGAACAACAAGGAACCCATTGCGCGTGCCATTGCTGACGGCATCAAGGCATACTTGAACACAGTTACCCCCGGCTACAGCACCGTCACGCCCACATCCCAGAGCGTTGATGCAACAGAAGCCGGTGTATGGCAGTGATGCAGAAGCGCAATTACCAGCGTGAAATGGAAGGCATTCTGAATGCGGCGGTAACCCCGCCGCATATTTTGCTCCATGCCTGCTGTGCACCGTGTTCGAGTGCGGTGCTGGAGCGACTTGCAGAATTTGCTGAGATCACGCTGTTTTTCTACAATCCCAATATCCTTCCTGAGGAGGAATACCGATACCGTCTGGAAGAGCTCGGACGCTTGCTTCGTGAGATGCCCCTGAAAAGGGAAATTCACCTCATCGAGGGGGATTACGAGCCGGAGCGGTTCCTTGCCTTTGCAAGGGAGCTTGCCGACGAGCCGGAGCGCGGCGCGCGCTGCCGCAAATGTATTGCCCTGCGGCTTGAAGAGGCCGCCAAAGCGGCAAAAGCGATCGGTGCGGACTACTTCGCAACGACCCTGACTGTCAGTCCCCACAAGGACGCCGCCTTCATCAATGAATGCGGCTTTGCCATTGTAGAGGAATTCGGAATTCCCTGGCTCCCGTCGGATTTCAAGAAAAAGGAGGGCTACAAGCGTTCCATTCAGCTGTCATCAGAATACGACCTGTACCGGCAGGATTTCTGCGGCTGCCCGTTCAGCAGGGCGCAGAAGTATGGGGATGACGAAGCTTGATCATCACTACAACAACGAAGCCTTAGAAGCATCATGCTTCTAAGGCTTTTACTATCTTATGAAAGCGCCTGCTTCATCGTGGCAATGACCTCCTGCATCAGCTCCGCTGCCTTCTGGTTCGGAAGGAGTCTGACGCCGATGAACGGCTTATCCACGCAGGAAAAAAGGATCCGCCTGCCGTATTTTCCGGAGAGCGCCGCGATCTGTTCCGGCTCGGGGGACTGGATGTAGAACTGCAGGCTCCCCGCCCTTTGTGTGATCTCTGTAATGCCCATGGATGCCGCCATATTCCGCACAAGGGAAACGGTAATGAGTCCGATGATCGCCTTCGGCGGTTCGCCGTAGCGGTCAATGATCTCATCGATCAGCTCGGATTCGTCCTCCTCGTCGCGGACAGTGGCAATCTTGCGGTACATATCAATTCTCGAAGAAGTGCTCTCAATATATTCCTCCGGAATGTACGCTTCGATCTGGATGTCCACCGTGCAGGTCGAGGCACGCTGGATCGGCTCGCCCTTGACTTCGGCAATGGCTTCATTCAGCATCTGCATATACATATCATAGCCGACGGTTTCCATGTGGCCGTGCTGCCTGCCGCCCAAGATGCTGCCGGCGCCGCGGATCTCGAGATCTCGCATTGCAATGCGGAAACCGCTGCCAAACTGTGTGAATTCGCGCATCGCCTCCAGGCGTTTTGCCGCAACCTCGGTGAGAACCTTGTCGCGCTTGAACATGAAATATGCATACGCACGGCGGTTCGAACGACCGACTCTTCCGCGCAGCTGGTAGAGTTGGCTCAGTCCCAGACGGTCGGAATCCTCAATGATCAGGGTGTTGGCATTTGCCACATCCACGCCGGTTTCGATGATGGTCGTGCAGATGAGAATATCGGTCTCGCCCTCCACCACCTGCTGCCAGATATCGGACATCTCCTCCTCGCTGAGCCTGCCGTGTGCAACGGCAATTCTTGCGTCAGGGAAGAGATTCTGAATCCGTGCCGCACAGTGCATGATCGTGTCGATGCGGTTGTGGATGTAGTAGACCTGTCCGCCGCGTTTCAGCTCACGAGAGATTGCCTGCATCACCACGCCCTCCTGGTATTCGGTGACATAGGTCTGCACCGGATAGCGATCCTGCGGAGGATCAGCAAGAACGGACATATCCCGAATTCCGGAAAGCGCCATGTTCAGCGTTCTCGGAATCGGCGTCGCCGAAAGCGTCAGCACATCGATGCCGGCAAAGATCTCCTTGAATTTTTCCTTGTGTGCAACGCCGAAGCGCTGCTCCTCGTCAATGACTGCAAGTCCGAGAGAATGGAATTCCACATCCTTCTGGACAATACGGTGGGTACCGATGATGATGTCGATTTTGCCCTTCTTGAGGTCTTCGAGGATTTTCTTCTGCTCCTTCGGCGTGCGGAAGCGGGAGAGCATTTCAATCCGTACGGGCATCTGGTCGAAACGCTTGACAGCGGTGCGGTAATGCTGCAGCGCGAGTACGGTTGTTGGTGTCAGAATGGCGCACTGCCGGTTGCTGAGAACGCATTTCATTGCCGCGCGGAAGGCAACCTCGGTCTTGCCGAAGCCCACATCGCCGCACAGAAGGCGATCCATCGGGCGCTGCCGCTCCATGTCGTTTTTGATCTCCGCAATGCTCTGCAGCTGATCATCGGTTTCCGCATAGGGGAAGCGTTCCTCGAAATTCCGCTGCAGTTCGTCGTCCGGAAAGAAGGCGTAGCCTTCGGTCTGTTCACGCTTGGCATAGAGCTTCATCAGCTCCTCCGCCATATCGCGGACTGCCTTGCGGACATTATTGCAGGTCTTCTGCCACTGGGGGGAGGAGAGCCTGTTGAGCTTTACTGCACCCTCGTCCTGTGCACCGATGTAACGGGACACAAGATCAAGCTGCGTAACCGGTACATAGAGTTTCTCCGTGCCGGCGTACTGGATGGTGATGTAATCTTTGGCGATACCCTCCATTTCGAGCTTGTGAATGCCGAGGAATCTGCCCACGCCGTGCATCGCGTGCACCACGAGATCCCCCGGATGCAGATCGGCAAGCGTCCGGATTTCCATGCCTGCCTTGTGCTTCGGACGGCGTTTCTTGGCGGCGTGCATTTTGGTCTGCACGATGAGTGCGGTTCTGTTCTCCGGATAGGCAAAGCCGCTGCTGATGCTCCGCGCTGTGAGGAGCACGGCACCGGGCGGACAGAGATCATCCTCCTGTGCAATGCTGCAGCGGATGCCGCTTTCCTGCAGGTCATTCATCAGAATCGGCAAGGTCTTTTCGCTTCCGGCAGCCAGAACCACCCTGTATTTCTGGGAGGTGTATTCTCTTAGATCCTCCAGAAGCTGACGGATTTCACCGCCCCAAGTCGCATTCTGCATCGCTTCCATACTGATGATCTTCCGGAAGGGAATGCGCTCGCTGCTCTGCAAAAACTGGCTCAGATAGATACAGCTGCGCTCTGCGAGGATTGCCTGCATCGCCGGGAAATCCAGCAGATTGCCGTCCAGTCCCTTACAGAGAATACCCTCCTCAAAGAGAATGGAAAGATCCTCTCTCTGCTGTGCTGCAAGATTCTGCGCCTGCTTTGCAATGTCCGCATATTCGCACAGCACCACGGGTCCGAGTACATAGTCCGTCAGCGCCGTGTGCTGGTAGAGGAGGGAATAGTATTTGTCCATATTGGCGAGGGAAAGTCCGGCTTCCAGACGGTCAATATCATGCTGCAGATGCGCTCTGATGGCTTCCGTTCGTTTGCCGCGCACCTTCACGGAAAAGCTCCGGATTTTGTCAATGAGCGCTTCCGGCGTGCAGAGCAGCTCGGATGCCGGAGAGATCACTACATTTTCGATGCTCTCCGTTCGCCGCTGGGTTTCCGGATCAAACTGGGACAGGGTATCCACCTCGTCATCCCACAGCTCCATGCGGATGGGTGCATTCAGCTGCACCGGGAAAATATCCACAATGGAGCCGCGAATTGCAAATTGTCCCTTGCCCTCGACATTATCACACCGTACATAACCGGAGGCAATGAGCTGCTGGGTCAGTGCATGAAGATCGACTGCACCGCCCATACTGAGGGTGATATGCGAGATGCGCAGGGTTTCCGGTGGAATGGTCGGCTGCATGGCAGCCTCGATGCTTGCAGCGACAACACGGATTTCGCCGCGCATCGCCGCCGAGAGGACATGGAGCCGCTGGTGCTCGTATTCTGCCGATTTGGATTCTGCGGAGGAGAAGAGCAGCTCCTTTGCCGGAAAATGCATGGCAGTCGTTTCACCTGCCATTGCATTGATATCATCGCAGAGCTTGATGGCATCCGCTTCCGTGCCGGTGAGCAGAAGAACGGCGGGCGTGTTACGCTGCGAAAGCGTCAGCGTCAGCTGCGCCCTGTGGACGGAGGAAAGCCCCGTCACACAGAGGGGAACCTCGCCAAGTCGGAGGCCAAGCGGT